>PLTL01000028.1 GCA_003164475.1 Candidatus Dormiibacterota bacterium
TCCCTCTGACTCAGGGCGGCGCCTCCGGCCACGGTGGTGACCGCCAGCAGGGCCACGATCACGGCCGCCACCCCGGCTCCCATCACCAGCTGGTGGCCGACCTCAGCGAGACTCGGCGCACTGGACAGCCTGGCGACCAGCTGGGTGCGGCTGGCGAGCCCGGCCCCGACCAGCAGCCCGGCGGCACCCCCCCCGGCCGCAAACGGCAGCACCAGCGCTGCCCGACGTGCGCCCCGCCCCGGAGCCGCCTCCCCCTCCAGCTTGACCCTGGCCGATGGAGCCAGCAACACCACCTCGGCGACGGCTCCCAGGAGCAGCTCGCCGAGGGCGGGAAGCGTCGCTCCGGCAAGCGCGAACGCCGCCGCCAGGGCCAGGGAGAGGATCCCCAAAGCCACCAGCTGGACCTGGCGCTCGCGGCGGAGCAGCAGGGCGATGGCCGATCCCAGGGCCACGCCGCAGGCGGCGGCTACTCCGACCATCGGCGCCAGCTAGCGGGGGACAGATCGACCGACCGCGACCGGGGACCGGCAGGCCTGGTCCTGGATGGGGATGGCACGGGCGGTCATTTTATGGGAGCGCGAAGGCCCTGCCCGCGCCGGCCGGAATTCAGCTGTCCCGGAGCGTCAGCCGCTGGGCGAATTCCTCCAGCCGGACCCGGGGTCCGGGACGGAGCGGAGCAAGGCAGGCGACCGCCTCCGCGCTCCAGCGGTCGGCGAGGCTGCGAGCGCTGGCCAGGGCCCCGCTCCCCCTCACCAGAGCCACCACCTGGTCCCGGAGCCTCCACGCCTGGTCAGGATCGGCGGAACTCATGGCGTGGAGCAGCGGGGCCGCCTCCCGGCGCTGGGGCCCACGGAGGGCGCAGAGCACCGGAAGGCCGCAGATCCCCTGCTGCAGGTCCGTCCCCGCCGGCTTGCCGGTGCGCTCGGGGTCGCTGAAGTCCAGGCAGTCGTCGATCCCCTGAAAGGCGAGGCCGAGCTTGCGGGCGAAGCCGACCACCGCCTGGCGCTCCTCCCGGCTGGCCCCACTGAGCCGGGCCCCGGTCGCCGCGCAGGCCGCCAGCAGCGCCCCGGTCTTGCCCTGGGCGACCCGGACGTAGGAGGCCAGCTCGCCGGACCAGGCCGAGCGCCCATCGAGCTCCCGGAGCTGGCCGTCGGCGATCTCCACCAGCGCTCGCGAGACGCTGCGGGAGATCCTGGTGTCGCCCAGCCTGGCGATCAGCCCGGCCGACCTCCCCAGGTAGTAGTCGCCGACCCCCAGTGCCGCCAGCGGCCCGGCCAGNNCCCCGCCGGGACGCGGCACCGTCCACCAGGTCGTCGTGACAGAGGGTGGCGGCGTGGAGGAGCTCCATGGCCGCCGCCGCCTGGTGGAGGGGCCCGGGTCGGTACGCCGGCCCCAGCTCACCGGCGAGCAGCAGCAACCGGGCCCGGATCCGCTTGCCCCCGGCGCTCTGCAGAGTGGCCATGGGCCCGGACACCAGGGCGGGGTCGTGGGCCAGCAGCTCCCCGAGCTGGCGATCGACCTGGTCCGGGGCGCCGAGCAGCCGCCGCAGCGGCACTCCCCCAACCTGGGCGAACAGCAGAGGAGTGGGCCGGGCCAAGCGGCGCCCCAGCCGCCACCAGCTGGCCTGGCGGTTGGCGGGCAGCCGGGCCGCACTCGCGCCGGCCAGGCCGCAGGCGGGCAGGAGCTGTCGGGCGGCGCGATCGGCGTTCCCGAAACTGGTCAGCTCTGCCCCAGCCGCGCTCAGGCCGTCGGCGAAGGCGGTCTCGACGTCGACGTTGGCGTACCGGGAGATGGCCTCGGAGGCCTGGGCCAGGCAGTAGTCCCCGGCCAGCGTCGCCAGTCCCAGTGGCTCCTCGCCGAAGGCTGCCGAGCGGTGCCAACGAAGGGCCCGTTCGGTCAGCTCCGCCGCCGCCGCCACGTGAACCGCCCGAGCTCCCTCCAACCCCCGTGGCCGGGCAGCTCTGAGGGTGAAACGGGCCGCCAGCCCCAGCTGGGAGTGCGAGCCGGCCAGAGCCTGCCCCCAGGGAAGGTTGGCCACCACCTCCGCGGTCCGGTGCTGGGCGCTGGAGAGCTGAGGGCGTGGGCTCTGCCCGGGTGGCTCCCGACCATCCTCCCCCAGCGTCCTCAGGGACAGCGCCGCGCCGGTCACGAGTAGCTCCGGGCCCGGCCCCAGGCCCAGGTGCAGGCCAGCAGGACGGGGACCACGGTGACCGCCACCAGGAAGAGGACGAAGTCGTGGGCACCGGCGCCGGAAACCGCGACCCCGACCAGGACGGGCAGAACGACGGCCGCGGCCAGCACCCACCAGCGACGCGAGCCCCGACCCAGGGCCGCCAGCGCCTGGGTTGGCCCTTCCGGAACCGGGAGCCGAAGCAGGATCGCGGTCACCGCCACCAGCAGGAGCAGGTTGAGGCCGTCGGTCCCGAGGTGGTAGTCAAGCTGGAAGAAGAAGCCCCTCAGCCAGGGCGCGTCGATCGCAGGCTGGGGCAGCGACCCGTTGCCGGCGGTGCTGACCTCCCCCAGGAGGTCGAAGAGGGCGACCGCCAAGGGCACCGCGGTGGCGAAGAGGGCGGTCGTCCGCACCCGGAACCGATGGAGATCGTTGCGCACCGGCAGGGCCAGGACGATCAGCGCTCCCAGCAGGGGGGCGAAGACGATGACGCTGAGGCTGAGGTCGCTGGGCATCTAGGGCAACCCCAGCCCGGCCGCGTGGCTGGCGGCGACCCAGACCACGAAGGCCACGGTGAGCGCCAGACCGGCCACCGCCACCAAGCCACTGGTCCAGCTCCAGCTGAGCCGCCCCGCGAGGCGCCCAGGCGGCCGCTGCAGCAGATCCCCGAGCACCGCGCCCACGGCATCCCCGGCCGGCTCCAGCACCCGAGACTCGCCCATCTCCACCGCCCTGGCCGCCCCCCCGATGGCGAAGGCCTCGGCGGCCACCGCCAGCCGGCCGCCGTCCAACCAGGCCAGCCAGCTCGGGTCAGGGCTGGCGGCCGCGCCCAGGCGGGCCCGGAAAACCGCCACCGCGCCCAGCCCCAGGAGCGGGACCGCCAGGCTGAGCACCAGCGCCACCGCCTGGACCGGGATCAGGGTCCGCCCCGCCCGGGGCGCCATCAGCGCGCCCAGCCCCCAGCCGACCCCGGGAATGGCCACGAGGCCGCAGAGAAGGGCCAGCCCCGTGGCGGCCAGGCTGGGCCAGAGCGGGTGCAGCCCCTGCCCCTGGGCCAGCTGGCGACGGAGCAGGCGAGCCTCGCGGGGATCGCTGGACTCCTCCCCCTGGATCGCCAGCAGCGCCACCCGGGCGCCGGCCGCGGCCACCAGCAGCATGGTCAGGAGCGCTCCCGCAGCGCCCACCACCCGGAAGATCGAAGGCGGGGTGGGCCCGGCGTGGCCGGCTCCGCCCAGGGCGATCGCCAGCAGATCGGCGTGGCCGAAGAAGGTTCCCAGGCCCACCACCCCGGTGGCGGCCGCCAGGGCGGCCAGGAGTGCCGTCACCGGGCGCCTGTTCAGGCTCCAGGCCGCCCCCAGCTGGGAGACCGAGTCCACCCGAAGGCTTCGGCCCAGGTGGCTCACCACCCCGACCAGGGCCGTGGCCGCGAGCGCCGAGGAGAGCAGCAGGGCGACCGCGGCTGCCCGGGAACCCAGCCCCAGGGCCACCAGCACCATCCCGGTCTGGCTGGCCACGATCCAGATCACCAGCCGGCGGAGGCGGTGCTCCCGCAGGGCCAGCGTCGCGGTCGCCAGGCTGGAGAGGGTGGCCAGCACCACCAGGGCCGGCAGGACCCCGGAGGCCAGTCGGAGCAGGGTGTAGCTGTCCAGCAGGACCGCCGGCCCCACCACCACCACCGCGATCGACAGCACCAGCCCGGCGGCGGCCCCGGGGGCGTTGCCCAGGCTGCGCCAGAGACCATGCAGGGGAATCTGGCCGCAGGCGCAGGCCGCCGCCACCACGAGGAGCACCGCGGCCAGGGTCAGCGACCGCCCCCCCACGCCGGTCGCCAGCCCCCTGGCGGCAGCCACCCAGATGTGGTCGAGGGCGACCAGGTTGAGCCCATCCGGGGTGGGCAGCACCTGCTTGAGCTTGGCGGCCCTGGCCGCTGCGGCCGCCGCGGCGGTGGCCACCGGCCCGGAGAACTTGACGTAGATGAAGGCCACGCCCAGGAGCAGGGAGAGTCCCCCCAGCCGCCAGACCAGGTAGCCGCTGCGAGCGGCACTCCCCGCCCTGGGGCCAACCGCCGCACCCGCCAGCAGCGCCGCCGCCAGGCCACAGAGTTCGAAGCCCAACACCACCTGGAACAGCTCGGGGGCCAGCACCACCAGCAGGGCACCGAAGCCGAGGAGGTTGCCCAGCCGCGCCAGCGTGGCCAGCCGGTGGTCACGGCGGAATTGGATCGCCAGCTGCAGCTCGCCCAGGAGGGTGAGCAGCGCCACCAGCACTGCCAGGATCGCCCCGGCGGGGGTGGCAGCATAGCCGACCCCGACCTTGAAGGTCTGGGCCAGCACCGTGGTCGCGGCGGCGTTGAAGGGGCTCTGGACGACCTGGAAGGACCAGAAGGTGATCGTCTCCGAGTGGAGGGTCCGGTTGTCCGCCGCCACCGCGCCCAGCAGCACCAGGGAGGCCAGGAGGGCCAGCCACGAGCTCGCCAGAACGGTGCCGGCCGCCCCTCGCCGGCTCTCAGCCAGGTAGCTGAGGGCGATTCCCGCCACGGGTAGCAGCAGCACCGCCAGGGCGACCTCGTACACGCCCACCTCAGGCCTCCTCGTCGGAGTCCAGGTCGGGATCCGTCTGGGGATCCTCGGGCTCGACTGCGGCGAGCATCTGGGGGCCGGCCTCAGCCTCCTCCCGTGCGGTCGCGGCGTCCTCCTGGCCGGGCCGGTCGTCGGCACCGGCCGGAGGCGCCAACAGCGCCAGTTCCAGGAGGTCCGCTCCGCCAGTGCGCCGTCGCAGCACCGCCGCCAGCGAGACTCCAGCCGCGGCAAAGAGCGCGCCGGTCACCTCGACCACGAGCGCGAAGGCCTGGAGCTGGGCCGCCCCGGCCCGGCTCGACGCAACCCCGGCGAACCCCACCAGCCCGCAGGCGCAGGCGTCGAACCCCAGGATCACCGCCAGCACGGCGCCCATGGCATCCCGCCGGTGGATCAGGGCGAAGAGCCCGACGCCGAAGAGGCAGGCGGCGGCCACCAGCAGGGTCGCAGCGGTCTCGGTCATGGCCCGCCCCGGCGCCGGGCGGCCCGGGCCGCCGCCCTGGCCGCCTCCCGATGGGCCTGGCGCCGCCGCTGAGCCTCCAGGCGGCGGCGGCGAGCCAGTTGGAGCTGTTCCTCAGCCGCCTCCC
>PLTL01000260.1 GCA_003164475.1 Candidatus Dormiibacterota bacterium
CCGCCGCCAGCGAGTTGGCCACCGCCACACCCCGGCGGCGCGTCCGACGCTGGCCGGACCCTCACCCACGGAGCCTGCAGGTGGCAATGCCTTGAGTTCGTCGAGCGTCGATCCCCGGCGGGCCCAGATCGCCCTCTGGGGACTGGTGGCGGCCAGCGTCGCCGACGCCTTGGGGGCGACCATGATCCTTCCGATCCTGCCGCTCTTCGTGCGCCACGGCGGCGGTTCCTACTTCGAGGTGGGGTTGGTCACGGCCGTCTTCTGGGCCGCCGGGCTGGCGGTCCGGTACCCGGTGGGCAAGCTCTCGGACCGGATCGGCCGGAAGGGCCTGATCCTGGGCTCCCAGCTGGTCTACGCCGGGGCCACCGCGACCTTCGCCCTCTCGCCATCACCGCTCTGGTTCATCGCCCTCAGAGCGGTCCAGGGCGGAGCGGCCGGAGCCGCCAGCGTCCTGGCCCTGGCCGCGGTCGCCGACTTCGTTCCAGTCCAGCGCCGGGGCCGGGCCTACGGGTCGCTCACCGGGGCCAACATGGCCGGGACGATCGTCGGCCCGCTGGTCGGGGCGTCGCTGTTCCAGGTTTCTCTGCCAGCCACCTTCCTGGTCTCGGCGGCCACCGCCCTGGTGGTGGGCGGCGTGATCCTGGTGACCATGCCAGCGGTACATCCAGCGACGGTCGAGGCGGACTCTGACCAGGCCCCGGTCTCCTTCTGGCGAGATCCGATCATCGTGGGCGTCACCATCGCGTCCACCGCGGTCGGAATCCTGATCGGGATGTACGACACGGTCTGGAGTCTGCTGATGCACGCCCGGCATAGCACCGACTGGGAGATAGGCCTCTCCTTCACCCTGTTTGCCCTGCCCTTCACCATCGGGTCGTGGCCGGCCGGCTGGCTCGCCGACCACGTGGACAACCGCTGGCTGATCGGCACCAGTGCCCTGGCATCCGGCTGTTTCGCCATCGTCTATCCCTTCCTCCCCACCCCCGCCTGGCTGATCGGTCTGGGGGTCTTTGAGGCAGTCTTCACCGTCACCGGAACCCCTGCCCGACTGGCGATGCTCTCGCGACAGGTCCTCCCCAGCCAGATGGGCCAGGTGCAGGGCCTCTATGGCTCAGCCCAGGTGGCAGCCTCGGCCGTGGCCGCCATGCTCTCCGGCTGGCTCTTCGGGGTGGGGATCCCGCTTCCCTTCATCGTCACGGCGGTGGCCATGTGGATCTCCGCGCTCATCCTGGTCCCCCTCTGGAGGGGCGTCGACGGCCGGCCTCACGTCGCTCACCCTCCGCTCAGAGAACCAAGCCTGCTCGGGCCTTCCTGACTGGGAGACGGCTTCAATCCCAACCGGGGGGCGCGACGCCCCGGCTTCGCCTGGCCCGAGCAGTGGGGTGTCCGGGAGGTGGCGGGGACCCGCTGATCGAGTTCGCCAGCACCGCGGCCTGCGGGGGCCAAGCACCGAGATGGCCACCGGTTACACCGATCGGGCCCCCCTGAAGCCCTGCCCGAGGTTGGAGCGCGCCTGGTCCGGATAGCGCACCGAGATCGGGGGCCGGATCGACCCCGAGGTCCCGGCCGCGGACGCGCCGGCGCTGTTCCCCGAACCCTGGGCTGAAGGCGCCGGCAGGTGTGGGATCGAGCCACCGGCGCTCAAGGGTCAGGCTGTCATCGAGGCGGGCGGGCAGGGCCCCAAGGACCCGATCCAGCTGTGGGGCGCCGCCGGCCGGGCCGGCAGCGGGCGCACTGGGACCTCCGGGCCGGCACCTCAGCGTCGGGGTGCTCTTGGGGCGGGCGCTGGCCACCGCCGACGGCGGCGGTCCTGGCTCAGTTCGGAATTGTCGGGCTGGCGCTCGAGTTCCAACTGGGAGGTGCGGTCAACCGCCAGACCCAGGTCGCAGGCACCCGGGATCAGGCCCAGGTCGGGTACCGCGGTCATCACCCGGACCTCAGAGACCTGGGCGGGGAGCGAATGCAGCGCCTCAACCGCAGCAACCATCACCCGGCGAGGGCCGCCCTCAGGGAATCTCGTCACGACTAACGCCTGACCATCGTCAACTCCGGCTCGGCTGGCTGCCTCGGCACTCCCGCGTCATCATGTCCCCATGACACCGCTCTCCAACCCCCTGGTGGACCCCGGCTGGCTCCTGGCCGAGTCAGGGGCCGACGACCTCGTCGTTCTCGACGTTCGCTGGGCATTGCCCGAAGGCTCGGACCCGGAGGGCTATCGGGTGGGGCACCTCCCCGGCGCCCGGTTCGTGGACCTGGACCGCGACCTCGCGGGTGCGCCCGGCATGAGCGGCCGGCACCCACTCCCGCCAGTCGACAGGTTCGCCGCCGCGATGCGGCGGGCAGGTGTACACCGGAGGGACCGGGTGGTCTGCTACGACGCCGGAACCGCGGGTGCGGCCCGGGCGTGGTGGCTGCTGCGCGCTGCTGGCCACCCCTTTGTCCGGGTGCTTGACGGCGGCCTTGCCGGCTGGCTGGCATCGGGTGGGAAGCTGGAGGCCGGCAGCATCGATGGCGGGGCGGGCGACTTCCAGGCGACCACCTTCGAAGGCTGGGTCCCGGCCGAGGGGGTAGCGACGCTGGTGCGTTCCGGGGGGATCGCCCTCGATGCCCGCAGCAAGGCGCGCTTCGACGGAGAGCCGTTCCCGCTGGACCCCCGGCCCGGTCACGTCCCGGGAGCCCGGAGCTTTCCTTGGACCGACGCCTACCGAGACGGGTGGATGATCAGTCCCGCCGAGATCATGGCCCGAGTCTCCCAACTCGGCGGGCCTCCGGCCGTCGTCTACTGCGGCTCGGGCGTCACCGCCTGCGCCCTGATCCTGGCCCTGGCGTCCGCCGGCTGCGAGGCGGTGCGGCTCTACCCCGGGTCCTGGAGCGAGTGGGCCCAGGACCCGGCCCGCCCGGTCGAGGTCGGAAAGTAGCCCTCAGTCCCGCCGCACGACCTTGTGGGCGGCCGCCTGCTGGGTCGGCCGCATCACGATCTGATCCAGGTTCACGTGGGGCGGCCTGGTCACGGCGAAGGCGACCACATCGGCCACGTCGGAGGCCGTGAGCGCGGTCACCCCCCGGTACACCGCGGCAGCCCGGTCCCGGTCACCTTCATACCGGTTGAGCGCGAAGTCGGTCTCGACCATTCCTGGGCAGACCTCGGTGACCCGGACCGGGTGCCCGGCCAGCTCCAGGCGCAGCGTTCGGCTGATGGCGTGGACCGCGTGCTTGACGCTGGTGTAGCCGCCGCCGCCCTCGTATACCTCGATCCCGGCGGTGGAGGAGATGTTGACGATGTGGCCACGGCCGGAGCCCTCCAGGGCCGGCAGCAGGGCCCTGGTCATCTGCATCAGACCCAGCACGTTAACCTCCCACATCCAGCGCCAGGCGCCGCTCCTCGACTCCGCGATGAGGTCCGCCCCCCGGGCACCGCCGGCGTTGTTGACCAGGACCTCCACCCGGTCGATGCCGGCGCAGAAGGCGGCCACGCTGCTCTCGTCGGCAACGTCCAGGACCCTCGCCTCGGCCCCGATCTCGGCGGCTATCTCCCGGACCCGGTCCTCGCGACGGGCCCCCAGCAGCAAGCGGAAGCCCTCCTCAGCCAGCCGGAGGGCGATCGCCTTACCGATCCCGGCGCTGGCTCCGGTGACCACCGCCAGCGGGCGTGGCGGCGAGCCGGCGGGGCCAACTGGCGGCTGCGCGTTCATAGGATCCCTCCTTGGTGCGGTGCGGCTGGGCTGCGCAGCCCAGGGTCAGGGGGCAGCCAGCTCCCGGTCAAGTTCCGCCGCTCCCGTGACCGGGAGCCGGCAGCTGAAGTTGCGGCAAACGTAGGCGGTCGGAAGACCCCGGAGAAGCTGCCGGAAGCGCACCAGCGGTGGACCGGCCGTCGCCTCGGGCTCAGCCGACGGGACCCGTCCCACCCCGATCACCAGCTCCGGGCGGAAGTGCTGGCGGCAGCCCTGGAGGAGCTCGGAGTGGGAGGAATGGTCGGGTGCCAGGAGCGCCAGCTCCACCAGCCCAGCCTGGGACACCGCCATCACGGTCAGCAGAGCGCCGAAGGCCGACGGGAACCGGTCCGCGGCGCTGGAGAGCGCAGCCATGGCTGCCTGGGCTCGATCGTGCCAGCCGGTGTCGCCGGTCAGGGCGTAGAGGCGGAGGCACAGCTCGGCCATCAGCGACACCCCGGAGGGTTGGGCGCCGTCCTCGAGAGTGCGGGACCGGACCGGGAGGTTGGAGCCAGGACCGATGGGGGTGTCGAACCAGCCGGGGCCATCCGGATCCCGGTAATCGGCCTCAGCCATCTGAGCCAGCTCCAGCCCCAACTCGAACCAGGTCGAGTCGCCGGTCGCCTCGTGGAGGGCCAGGGCCGCCAGGCCCATCCCCGCCAGGTCGTCAAGGGCTGCGGGGAATCGGGCCGTGGACCCGTCGAAGAGGTGGTGCAGCTGCCCGCCGACCCGGGCCTTTTCGAGGATCGCCCGGGCGCAGCGCCGGGCCGCCTCGAGGTAGGCCTGCTCACCGCTTGCGGTCGCGAACTCGCACAGCGCCAGGATCGCCAGAGCGTTCCAACCCACGATCAGCTTGGGGTCGCGGCCGGGCTGGGGCCGGGCGGCCCGGGCCGCCGCCAGCAGGCCGACCATGGCCTCCCTCTCTGCCTCGAGCTCGGCCGCGGTGACCCCCAACTCCTCCGCCAGGCCGGCCAGATCCTGGCCGCCGCGCAACACCCACCCCCCTTGGTCGGTGACCGCCTCGCCGGGGCCCGAGAAGAGCCGTTGGGCCAAGGCGAGCCGTTCCTCTCCCACCACAAGAGCGACCTCCTCCGTACTCCAGAGGTAGGGGGCGCCCTCACCCGCGGCGGTGTCGGCGTCCAGGCTGGCCGCGAAGCCTCCCCCCGGCAGCTCCATCCGCCGCAGCAGGAAATCGAGGGTGCGCCGGGCCAGGTCGAGGTGCCCGGGATGGTGATGGGCCTGCCAGGCGTGGAGGAAGATGCGGGCCAGCTGAGCGTTGTCATAGAGCATCTTCTCGAAGTGAGGGACCGCCCAGCGTCCGTCGACGCTGTAGCGATGGAACCCTTCGTCGAGCTGATCCCGGATCCCGCCCGCGGCCATCCCCTGGAGGGCTCGCTCAACCACCTCCCAGCTGGCCTCCTTGTGGTTGAGGACGTGGCGGGCGAGAAGGAACTCCAGGACCGCGCACTGAGGGAACTTGGGCGCCCCGCCGAAGCCTCCGTTGTCAGGGTCGGCGGCCCCGAGCAGCCTCCCCTCGGCGGCGGCGGTGGTCCTGGTCAGCAGCTCCTCCGAGGGCGAAGCCGGAACCAGAGGCGCGGGAGCCAGGGCCAGGCTCAGCTTCTCGGCAGTGGCGACCACCTCCTCCCGGCGCTCTCGGTAGGCCTGCGCCACAGACCCCAGGACCCGGCCGAACCCGGGCAGCCCCATCCGGTCCTGGGGCGGGAAGTAAGTGCCGGCGAAGAAGGGGCGGCCGTCCGGGAGCAGGAAAATCGTCATCGGCCAGCCACCGCCCCCGGTCAGGGCCTGGACCACGTCCATGAAGACCCGGTCCACGTCGGGATGCTCCTCCCGATCCACCTTGATGCTGACAAACAGCCGGTTCTGGACGGCGGCCAGCACCGGATCCTCGAAGGACTCGTGGGCCATCACATGGCACCAGTGGCAGGCGGAGTAGCCCACGCTCACCAGGATCGGCCGGTCCTCTCGCCGGGCCCGGAGGAACGGCTCTTCCCCCCAGGGGTACCAGTCCACCGGATTGTTCTGGTGCTGCAGCAGGTAGGGACTGGTCTCGCGGGCGAGTCGGTTCACGGGCCGACCGTACTACCAGAGCCGCCCGTGGTCGAGTCCGAATCGACTGCGACAATCCGGTTATGCCTCAGAGTGGACCGGCGCTTCCCCCCTTCGGCCTCCGGCTCGGCCTCAACGTCACCGCCGCGGGGGTGAGACTGCTGGGCAGGCGTCGATATCGCCTCTCCGACGCCCTTGGCAACGCCGCCTTCGCGCTCCAGCCGGAGCGCCGCCGGGTCACCATCCGCAACTACCGGGCGGCCTTCCCCGAGCTCGACCGCCGGGAGGCCCGCAGGCTGGCCGCCCGCAGCTTTCGGGAGTACGCGAGGACCTCGCTCGATTTCCTCTACACCCACCACCTTCCCCGGACCCGAGTGGTCTCCGAGATGCAGACGTTCGGGGTCGAGGCCAATCTTGATCCCCTCAATTTGACCGGCCACGGCGGGATCCTGGTGACGATCCACTACGGCAGCTGGGACGTCCCCGGCGCATTCGCGCTGGCCCACAGAATTGATCTCACCGGGGTCATGGCCGATGAGGGCAACCCCACCTTGGCCAACCTGGTGATCTGGGCCCGGGCGGAGATCGGGTTCCGGGTGGTCCTGGCATCCCGGTCGCCGAGGACCCTGCTCCGGACGCTGCGCTCGGGAAAGTGGGTCGCCCTGGTCGCGGACATCCCCGGTGAGACCCCGTCGGTGGTGGTCCCGTTCCTGGGGCATCTGGCCCGGTTCTCGACCGCGCCGGCCGCGCTGGCCGCCCGGACCGGGGCGCCCTTGGTGCCCGCCACCTGCGTCCGGCGCCCGGGAGGCGGATATCTGGTCGAGGTGCATCCGCCGGTCTGGATCGAACCCGGTACGGACCCCGCGACCGCGCTCGGTCAGATAATCCCGGTCTTCGAGGCGGCGGTTCGGCGCTGGCCGGAGCAGTGGTACCCCTTCAACCGGGACCGGTTCATTGACCTCCCCGCCCTCTGAGCCGGGCGACGCCGAGCGGCTGCGGCTGGCCTGGTTCGGCCACGCCGTGGGAGCCCGAGCGGATGGGCTCACCTCCTACTCGTCGGATGTCGTGAGCGGCCTGTTGTCTGAGGGCGCCGAGGTCTGGTTCCACCACGCCACCAGGGACGGATCGGGCGTCCCCGTGGACGAGGCCCACCGGATCGGCTGGCCCACCTGGCGCTTCAAAACGGTCACGGTGCCCGGTCCGGGTTTCCGCCGTCAGATGTCGAACTGGCTGGCCAGGACAAGTCCGGAGGTGGTTCACGCCTCACTCAGCTTCACCCTCGCGGACGGCTGGCTGGGGCGAGAGGCCCGGAGGAGAGGTGCAGCCACGGTGGCCACCTTCCACCTCCCCTTCGGAAGAAGGGGGACCGGCCGGGCGCTGGTGATGCGGGAGCTCCATCGCTTCTGGGCGCCGCGGCTGCGCGGCTATCAGCGGGTGATCGTCTTCGCCGACGAACACCGCCTCCAGCTGAGTGAGGTGGGGGTTGACCAGGATCGGATCGTGGTCGTCCCCAACGCGGTCGACACCAAGCGGTTCAGCCCTGGACCGTCGGAGCTCCGACAGGGCCGGCTGGCCGGGGCTCGATTGGTGGTGGGGTACGCTGGTCGGCTGGACCCGGAGAAGGGGGTGCGCGAACTCCTGGCCGGCTTCCAGGCGGCCCGGCTGGGTCCTCATACCCGGCTCATCGTGGCCGGCAGCGGGGTGCTTCAAGACCGGGTCCGGGAGGCCCAGCGGGACCCTCGCGTGCTCTACCTGGGACAGCTGCTGACCACCGACCAGCGGGTGGACTTCTGGAGGGCGGTGGACCTCTTCTGCCTTCCCTCCAGTGCCGAGGGGTTGTCGATCGCACTGCTGGAGGC
This sequence comes from Candidatus Dormiibacterota bacterium, assembly GCA_003164475.1. Next base: position 7,637 of record PLTL01000260.1, read on the forward strand.
CATGGCCAGCGGCAGTGCGGTGGCCGCAACTCCGGCAGGCGGGGCGGAGCTGGTCGGTGAGATCGCCGCCAGGCTGGACCCGCGGGCTCTCGTCCGGTCGATCACTGAGATCCTGGAGCGGGCGGAGCGAGACCCGCAGGAATTGGCCCGGAGAGGACGCCTGGCACGTCAAGAGGCGGAGCGTCATCATGAGATGTCGGCCATGCTGGCCCGGCTGATGACGATCTACCGCGATTGCCTTGGGCAATATCCTTAGCTTCGGGCGACGTGGTCGGCTGGGAGTGGGCCGGATCGCCCCGGTGTGGGCGAGATGGTCCTCGGTGGTCCGGGTGGCCGCAGTGGAGGGAGAGGTGCACGAGATGACCAGGGCGGACAGCGCGCGTCCGGCCCTCCCTGGCCAGGAAGGCGCGTTGGGGGATCGCCCAGGGCCCTCCCCCAACGGCTCTGAGGCGGTGCCCTAGTGGGGCCGGTGGCTCAGACGGCGCTGGTGGTCGACAGCGGGGCCTGCCTGCCGCCCTCCCTGGGTGACGCTCCCTGGGTGAATGTCATCCCGATGTCAATCCAGGTCGATGGGTTGTCACTCCGGGATGGCGTTGACATCACCAGCGACGAGCTCTACGCGAGGCTGGGGGGACCCGGCCTGCTCCCCACCAGCAGCTCCCCTTCGCCGGGAGAGTACCTGAAGGTCTTCCGGGCCATCGCCGTCCGCCAGATCCTCTGCCTCGCCATTCCTGAGCGCTTTTCGATGATGGCACGGTCGGCCCGTTTGGCCGCCGACATGCTCCGCGCCGAAGCCCCCGAGAAGCAGGTGGTGATCCTGGACATCGGGACCGCCGCCGGTGGCTACACCCTGGTGGCCGAGGCGGCTGCGGCGGCCTGTGCCGCTGGCCTGGGCCTCGAAGAGGCGGTCTCCCACACCCGCGAGGTGGCAGCCAGCGCCCGGGTGATCGCCGCCCTGGAGACCATGCGCTACCTGGTCCGCAGCGGTCGGGTCCCGGCGTTGGCGGGCTTCAGCGGGGACATCCTCCACGTCCGCCCGCTGTTTGCCTTCACCGGCGGGGACGTGCAGCGTCTGGGCCTCGTTCGGGGCACCCGGCGGGCGCTCCGGGCTGTCGCTGAGCACCTCCGCGAAAGGACGCTCGCAGCCGGTCCCCTCCGCCTCGCGGTGTTCTGCGGTGACTCACCGGCGACAGTGCCGGAGCTCACCGCCCAGCTCAAGGAGCGCTTCGGCGAACTGGACGTCCAGCGACTCAGCCTCACTCCGGTGATCGCGCTGCACACCGGCCCGGGCCTGATCGGCGCCGCTGCCGTGGCCGACCTGCCCCTGCCCAGCTGATGGCCGTCGCAGCGCTCCCGCCGGTGGCGCAGCCGCTCGGCGTGGTGCTGATCGGGACCGCCGCCTACCTGGCCGGCTCGATCCCGGCAGGGTGGATCGTGGGCAGACTGGCCGGGGTCGACCTGCGCCAGGTCGGCACCGGCCAGATTGGCACCAGCAATCTCTTCCACAGCGTGGGCCTGCTGGCGGCGGCGTTGGTGGGACCGCTGCAGTTCTGCCAGGGGCTGCTCCCGGTACTGGCGGCGGTGTGGCTCCGGGGCCCCGCCTGGGAGGTGGCCGGGGTCGGCCTCTGCGCCGTGATCGGCAACGGCTGGCCGATCTATCTCCAGTACAACGGGGGAAGGGGGGTGGCCAGCGCCACCGGCGCGGTGGCACTCTGGTGGTGGCAGGGCTTCGTCTTCATCCTGGCCCTGATCATCCTGGGAGGAGCCCTGCGCAAGAGCCCCCTCGGGGTCCTGCTGGCTTTCGCGGGGCTGCCGGTCGTCCTATGGCTCACCGGGGCCCCCGGCCCCTATGCCGTCACGGCGTTGGGGATCCTGATCTGCCTGGTGCTGCGGCGCTTCGAGGGATACCGGGTGGTCCGGCGGCCGCCCGCGTCCGGAGCTGACAGTTGGGTCAGCCGGATGCTCTACGATCGGGCCCCCGCGGAGCCGGGCACCCGATCCCAGCCGGTAGACTCCCAACGATGAGCGACGGATCGTCCCGCCTTGAGCGGGATTCCATGGGTGAGTTGGAAGTCCCCGCCGAGGCCTACTACGGGGCCAGCACTCAGCGGGCGGTGACCAACTTTCCCATCAGCCGGCTCCGCCTGCCCCGGCGGATGATCGCCGCCCTAGGCGACATCAAGCGGGAGGCGGCCAGGGTCAACGCTGAGCTGGGGCTGCTCCCCGCCGAGCTCAGCGACGCCATCGCCGGGGCGGCCGACGAGGTCAGCCAGGGGCGCTTCGACCAGGATTTCGTGGTCGACATCTTCCAAACCGGCAGCGGCACCTCCTCCAACATGAACGCCAATGAGGTGATCGCCAATCGGGCCCTGGAGCTGCTCGGTCTGCGGCGGGGAGATCGCGGCCGGGTCCACCCCAACGACCACGTCAACCGGGGCCAGTCCAGCAATGACGTCTTCCCCACTGCCATTCACCTAGCGGCGCTGGCCACCCTGCGGGACGAGCTCGAGCCCGGGCTGCGTCAGCTGGAGGCCAGCCTGGCTCGCCAGCGCCAACGGCTCTGGGGGGTGATCAAGACCGGCCGCACCCATCTTCAGGACGCCACCCCGATCCGAATGGGGCAGGAGTTCGAGGGCTACCGGGGCCAGGTGGAGCGGGCCCTGGCGCGGCTGGAGCTGGCGCGGCAGCAGCTACGGGAGGTCGCCCTGGGGGGGACCGCTGTGGGGACTGGCATCGGCACCCATCCTGAGTTCGCCGGCAAGGTGATCGCCAGGCTGGCCCCGATCTACGACGCCGGCCTGCGGGAGTCCGAGAACCATTTCCAGGCGCAGAGTTCGCTGGACGCGGTGGTCTTCGCCTCGGGGGCGGTGCGGGCTGCGGCGATCACCCTTCACAAGATTGCCAGCGACCTCCGGCTGCTCAGTTTCGGCCCCCGCGCCGGGGTGGCCGAGCTCAGCCTGCCCGAGGTCCAGCCCGGCTCCTCGATCATGCCNNGCCCGGCAAGGTCAACCCCGTGATCTGCGAGTCGGCCCTGATGGTGGTCGCCCAGGTGCTCGGCGACGACGCCACCGTCAGCTTCTGCGGCTCCACGGGCTCCATCCTGGAGCTGAACGTGATGCTTCCGGTGGCTGCCCACAACCTGCTCGAGGAGATGGAATTGCTCGGCCGCGCCGCTGGCAACCTGGCCCGGCAGGCGGTCGATGGGCTCACCGCGACCGACCGGGGCCCGGAGCTGCTGGAGCGAGGTCTGGCGATCTGCACCGCGCTGGTGCCGGCGATCGGGTACGACGCCGCCGCCGCGATCGCTCACCAAGCCCACGCCAGCGGCCGGACAGTCCGAGAGGTCGCCCTGGAGTCCTCTGGGATCCCCCCTGCGGAACTCGACCGCCTGCTTGACCCGGAGCGGCTGGTCATGCCCGGGCTGGAACTCTCCGGCGGAGGGTGAGTGGCTCAGCTGGGCTCGAACAGGGTGGTGGTGTACCAATCCCCGTTCAGCCGCTGGCAATTGATCTCCTCGGGCAGCCCGAGGGGGCCGTGGTCCAGGGGCTCGCAGTTGTAGCTCTTGCTTCCCGAGGTCTGGTAGCAGACCTCGAGAGAGATGGCAACCGTGGCTCGGGCCCCATTCTCGGTGATCGCGGAGAGACCCGGGGCCTGGATGGTGGCGTGGTCGCGCGCGAGCACCTTCAGCATGGAACTGGCACGCGGCCGCTGGGCCGGGGCCAGATAGATCTCCACCTGCTGGAGGTTAAGGCGCTCCAGGCCGTCGAAATACCCGGCCACGGCCGCCTCCGGGGTGGCGTGGGAGGGCTTGGGTAGTGGGTGAGTGCTGAGCACCCGGAGCCCGATCAGCAGTGCCAGCAAGGCCACGATCGTCAGGGTCACCTGGCGCTGGGAGCGCCGTGACATGGGTCGGAACACCGGCAGGCTGGGTTCCTCTGCTGCCTCCGTCTCCGGGCGGTCTGCGGGTTGGCTCACCGGGCGCTCCTGGCGATCGCAACCGCCACCGGTCGAGGAACACCTGGGAAGCCGCCCCGAAACCAAATCCTCAGGGCTGGCGTTTGATGAGCAGGGCACGGCGCGCGCACGGTGCCTCCCCACCCGGCCGGGTCACCTCCCTCAATGGCTGACCCCAGGTCCCGCGCCGTGCCCAAACTCAATCCATGGCTGATCTCACACCTCGGAGGAGCCCCGGAACCAGCCCGCCCAGCCGCCCCCGGACGCGGCGCCGGAGCCTGGGATCCGGCACTTCCAACTGGCGCCGGATCGGGGCCGTGGTGGCGCTCGCGGCGGCTGCCGCGGTCGTGACCCTGGCGGTCCCCTTCACCGGACTGGCGAGGGCCTACGGAGCGCTTCCCCCCGCCGCCAACCTGGGAGGCGACACCCTGGTCTACGGTCAGGGTGGGCAGGAGATCGCCGACCTCCACCCATCGGGCAGCAGCCGGATCCCCGTCGACTACGACCAGATCGCGCCGGTGATGCGCCAGGCCGTGGTGGCGGTCGAGGACCGGAGTTTCTGGACCGCCCCCAGCTTCGATCTGGCCCGGATCGCCAGGGCGGCCTTCTACGACGTGGTTCACCACAGCGCGGCCGAAGGCGCGAGCACCATCCCCGAGCAGCTGGCCAAGATCCTCTACCTCCACGACAACAAGTCGCTCACCTACAAGGTCAAGGAGATTCTCTTCGGTCAGGAGTTGACCGCCAGACTCTCGCGTCCCGCCATCCTCGAGGACTATCTCAACGATGTCTACTTCGGTGCGGGCGCCACCGGAATCGAGGCCGCCTCCCTCACTTATTTCGGGGTCCACGCCAGCCAGCTGAACGCCGATCAGGCCTCGCTCCTGGCCGGGCTGCTGCCCGAGCCGACCTACCTTGACCCGTTCGACAACCTGGCGGCAGCCCGGCAGCGCCAGCGGCTGGTGGTCGCCGCCATGAGGCGGCAGGGTGACCTCACCGCCGCGCAGGCCCACGCCATCAACGTCACCGCCCCCAAGCTGACCACCTCGGGGGAGAGCTCGCTGGATCTCGCCCCCTACTTCATCGACGAGGTGGAGGCGTGGCTCCAGTCGCGGTACGGATCCAGCTACCAGACCATGGGGCTGGGGGTCCAGACCAGCCTCAACGTCGCCCTCAACAACGAGGCCCAGCAGCTGGTCACCGAGACCGTCCAGGAGGACGCTGCCATGCACATGAGCGATGGGGCGCTGGTCGCGGAAGACCCGCAGAACGGGGCGGTCCTGGCCTGGGTGGGGGGCGCCGGCTCGAGTGTGGCGGGCGGCCAGATCGACATGGCCGCCAAGCTCAGGCAGCCGGGCTCCGAGTTCAAACTCTTCAACTACTCCACGGCCATCGCTGACCACGTGGTTACCATGACCACCCCGGTCCTCGACGCCCCGCTGACCCTTCCCACCGGAGGACCCGACGGCGGCCCCTACGTGATCACCGACTACGAGGGCCGTTACGCGGGGGTGGTGCAGGCCCAGGTCGCCCTGGGGAACTCGCTCAACATCCCCGCGGTCCGGATCGAGCTCAAGACCGGGATCCCGGCGATCCTGGCCACCGCCCGCAACATGGGGATCTCCACGCTGGGTCGGAGCGACTCCGACTACGGGCCCAGCCTCACCCTCGGCGCCTATGCGGTTCCCCTCTGGGAGATGACCCAGGCCGGCGGCGCCTTCGCCACTGAGGGAGTGCTCCATCCAACCACCTATGTGCTCGAGGTCAGGAATGACGCCGGGGCGGTGATCTACAAGGCCGACCCGACGGCGCGCCGCGTGCTCTCACCCCAGGTTACCTACATCATGAACACGATCCTCTCCCGGAACAGCAATCGGCTGCTCGCCTTCGGGTCGGACACCCCTCTGCTGGTCTCCGGCCACACCGTGGCGATCAAGACCGGTACCTCCAGCAACTACCTGGACAACACGGCGGTCGGTTGGACCCCAACTCTGGTCGTGGGCGACTGGGTGGGGAACGCCGATGACTCCCCGATGTACGGGGGTGGCCTCAATGGCATCAGCGGGGCCGCCAGCCTCTGGCACGACTTCATCACCTACGCCCTCTCGGGAGTCGCCAACAGCTGGTACCAGGAGCCGTCCGGCCTCTACACATCGGTGGTCGACGGAGAGGCCGACTACTACCTCACCGGGACCGCGCCGACCACCTCGGTGATCGGCGGTGGAGGCGTCTCGCCCTCACCCAGCCCCACCGTCAGCCCCTCACCCAGCCCCATCCCCTCACCGACCCCTAGCCCCGTCCCCACCACCCC
>PLTL01000299.1 GCA_003164475.1 Candidatus Dormiibacterota bacterium
CCGGGGCTCCGCCGCCGGCACTTGCCGCACCGTCCCACATCCCCCCGGCGGAGGCGGACCGCCACCACCAGGGCCGCCATCTCCCCCTCCTCGTCCTCCTCGACCGAGACGTCCTCGACGATCGTCCCTTGCACTCCGAGCAGCCGCGCCCATACCCTGATTCCTCGCACGCCGTTCGCCGCCTCCAGTTCCAGCCGTCAGATAGCCGGAAACGGTAGGTGCGAGCGGCGTGTTCTCGCTCAGGCGGCCCTCAACTCACCCACGGATTGGGCAGGAGAGCCGTTTTTCGGTGGACGGAGACGACCACGCCGGCCAGGCTCGCCTCGTGGGCCAGAGCCTCCCAGAGCTGCTCGGCCATGATGGACGTCTTGTCGAACAGCTCCGCCTGTGCCCACGGGCTGGCCCACCAGATGCCGTCGAGGAGGTCCACCCGCAACCAGGTGGCCCCCGAGGAGCGCGCCTGCTCAGCCTTCTGCTTTAGCCGCGCGACCGTCCGAGGCCAGCCGTCCGCCACGGTAATGGGGTAGGCGAGCCGGCTCGGCGAGACGTCCCTGGGCGGGCGAATGGTGAGGTCGGCGGCCCGCGTCGTAACAGGCTGAGGAGTGCCGGTTGCTGCCACCTCGACGGCGATACGTTCGACCTCCCTGAGCCAGCCCTGCAGCCCCTCCTCGTCGAGTCGATCGCGCAGCTCACCGTCGAAGCTAACCCCGTGCACTGCCTCTATGCGGGGCAGTTCAGCCTGGACGCGCTTGTCCCACCCGCCGGCGTTCGCACTGCCCTCGTCGAGCAGGACGGCGAAGGCCTCAACGGAGAACGAGTTGGCCCCGTCGCCGAGCCAGACGTCGGATGGGGGCAGGCCGGGATCGCTGCGGACCTCGAGACGGACGTTGTGCCCGGTTGCGAGACCGCGCGCCGCCACCTCCAGCTGGAGCGCCGCATGCCGCCGCCAGGCGGCTCGGAGGTCTCGCTGGAGACCCCGCCGAACACCCGCCATGCCAGGCATGGCGTGAAGAAGATGGAGACGGAGCGCCCACTCAACCAGGAAGCCGAAGGCCACGGTGTACGCGGAGGCCCCGAGCAGCTCGCCAGGTAACCGTCCCTCGGCGCGCCAGCACCGCTCCACCCAGTCGTCCCCCAGGGTGGACTTCAGCTCACCGAGGGCCCAATGGCCGACTTCGCGCCACGCATCCGACCACTTGGCCCGCGCCATGAGATCGTCGAGGAGGTGCCACGTCGGTGGCTCCGACGGCAGCGCGGGGGGCGCCGGCTCAGTGGTCACCGCGCCACTGTGGCGTGTTGCGGCGGGCCTGTTGGGCGCCATGGTCCGGTTGGCTGGGCACCGAACACCCGTTTCCCTGTAGAGTCGATCTTGAATTCTGAACCCGGCCGGGAGGACGCGATTTCATCACGGAGCCCGACATCGAGAAGTCCCTGAGGCTCTGGGCGAGGGAGAACCGGGATTACGAGGTCCCCGATGCCCTCGCCGCCCGCGACTACCTGGCTCGCCCCGACCTGTTCGTCAAGCTGGCAAGGGAGCGTCGTGCCCTGGGAGACCTGGGAGGCTGGACGCCTCGACGGTACACCTGGTTCCCTTACCCGAAGGCCGTCGGGGGATTCCGTCAGATGGCGGCGACCGATCCGGTCGACTGGATTATCTACCGGATCCTGGGATTCCAGGCGGGCGAGATCACCGATCCCGTCCTCTCCGGCAACGTATTCGGCAATCGCCTTGACAGGGCCGGTGCCTGGTCGACCCGGCTTCCAATCACCGCTTGGACCGCGTTTCGCGACTACCAGTTGCGATCGCTCGTGGAGAATGAGTGGGGCTACACCTGCATCTCCGACATCACCGGCTTTTACCCGAATATCGATACCACTCGGCTTGTAGGGGAGCTCCGACGGCTGGGGGTCGGCGAATCGGTGGTGAGACCTCTCGATCGCCTGCTGACCTTCTGGGCCATGGGCAAGTCGAGCCTCATCGGGTTGCCCGTTGGCGGTCAAGCAAGCGGGGTCATCAGCAACGCCTACCTCGTCTCCCTGGACGACCTCCTCCAACGCGCTGCCTCCGACTTCGCGATGTATGGGGATGACTTCGCCATTTTCGACGACGACCGCACCCGCGGCCAGGACGTGGTCGCCGCCGTCGATGGTCACCTGAACGGACTCCTCGGCCTGCGGCGCAACCTAGGGAAGACGGACGAATTCTTCGACGCCGTAGAGGCGGCGTCGGCGATCGAGAATTCGGCCCTTAGCTACCTCGCGGCCGCCGACCACAGTAGCGACGATACCGCCACCTCGATGCTCTACGACTTCTGGGATCACGATGTGCTCGAGGCGCCCGCGGCTAACCTCTCGGAGGTCCACTTCGCCCTCGGTAAGCTCGCGAAGCGGGGAGACTCGTACGCAGTCAGGAGCCTGCTCGATCGACGCGACCTCATCGCGATCGATCCCAAGTCGGCGATCGGCTACATCACAGCCACGGCCCTCGGCCGCGAGTCCGTCGCCGAGGAGCTGTGCAGCCTACTCTCCATGCCCGCGACACCCACGACTGAGGCCGTTCATCTCCACATCTGCCGCCACCTCGCGGAGGCCGATCACGGGTCTGTCGTGGGTGCAGCCGTCGAGGCCATCGTCGACGACTGCGTCGGGTTCCGAGGACCAACCCGTGCCATGGCGGTTCAGGCCCGCGTTCGCTGCCCGGGCTGGTCTTTCACCGATGCCATCGAACGGGCCGACCCCGAGCCAGACTTCTGGGTCCGCCGCAGTCTCGTGGGATCGACTAAGCGCCTGAGGGACCGACCGCGGACCAAGCGGCTTGCACTTCGCGATCTGGCGCGGCGTGATCGTTCCCTAATTCCAACGGCAGCCTGGGCAGTCGCCGCGTAGCACTTGAGCTTCGATGGAGGAGGACGCCACGTGAGCGACGAGAGCCGCCGGGTGACCCTACGCGACGAGACGTCAGGTCTCGATCGCCGCCACCTCTGGGCATACCTCGACGACGGCGGCAGCCTCCATATCGACGGCCAAGACCTCGGGCCGGGCCTATCGTACTTCGTGTAGCTGGCAGCGACGATCACCAACCGCGGCCCCGACCAAGAGATCAAGACATCTTGCCCAATCACCTTCTGCGCAGCCACCGTGAAATCCCCACGATGGTCCATGAGCCAGTCGAGGTAGAACAACCCCTGATTGATGACACTCTCCGACTTGTCCCACTTGTATTCGATTATGACGGGGTTCCCCGCCTCATCAAGACCAAGCGTGTCAATCCGACCCGCGTGTTTCTGTCCTGTGCCGAACTCACTCGCCACAAAGCGAATGCCGAGCAGCGAATCTAGGGTGTGCTCAAAGAAGTGCTGGAGTTCCTTCTCGTTCCTGAACGGGTCGGGGGAAAGCTGGCGCGCCTTTCCCTCCCGTGCTATGAAGACGGGCATGGCGGCGGTACCACCTCCTGTGGCGGGGCCTCGGGCCTCTCATGATGGATGCT
>PLTL01000256.1 GCA_003164475.1 Candidatus Dormiibacterota bacterium
CCGGCCCGGATCAGCGTCCAGAAGTCCTGACCGGACAGGTCCGAGGTGAACGGCTGATGCTTGTTGTTACGCCAGTTGTCCACGCCGCCGCCGCCCGCGCCTGGTTCCGCCTTGACCGCGGTGCCGACGGCGATGAATTCGGCGATATCGGCGCCGAACTCCTTCATCTCCACATCCAGCCTGACCCCCACGATGCCGTCGGCCTGCAGCGCGTCCGCCTCGGCCTCCATCCGGCTCATGGCCAGCTCGCGGGCCTGGTACATGGCCTGGCTCAGGAGCTGGAGCTCCTGGTTCTGGCGGTAGTTGGCCAACTGGACCCCGATGTGGTAGATCGAGCTGCCCACCACCAGCCCCACCGGGTCGAAGCCGGCCTCCTTGACCAGGAGGAACTCGGAGATCGAGAGGTCGCTGGTGAACAGCCCGCGATGGCCTTCCCCTCCCCGCATCTCGCGCAGGCGGCGGATCGCGTCCTCGGGCAGGTCAGACGGGGGGTTGGGCTGGTCCGTCATCGGAACTTCTCCTATCGTTTAGCGGCACCACCATGGTGGGGCGCGGGATGGCCTCCGGACGCGCCTGGGGCACCACCGCGGTCCCCAGTATCACCCACTCCACGATCCGGCCCAGGACTGACTCGGAGCCGGTCGGGTACTCGACGATCTTGGAACTGAAGCTCACCCCCACGACACCTGAGGCGCCAGCCTCCCGGGCATCCAGGCCGAGCCGCTGCTGGGCCAGCGTCTGAGCCTGGTGCATGGCCCGGCTGAAGGGAGTCACCTCGGTGTTGGCCCAGGCGTTGTAGCCGCCCATGCGCATGCCGAAGAGGGCTACCGCCTGCTGGGCACTGGCCCCCATCACGAGTTGCACCGGGAAATGGCCGGTGCTGATGAGCCGGGCCATGTCCTGCCCGGAAAGGGTGGAGGTGAAGGGTTGGGGCGGTGGAGCAGATCCAGTTCGGCGCACCGCGGTCCCCAGGACTGTGAACTCAGACATCCCCTGCGCCCAGTCCCAGTGCTGGATGGTGAGCCGCACCCCGACCACTCCGTCCGCCCTGAGTCCTTTGGCCTCCAGCACTAGGCGGCGCACCGCCCTGGCCCTGGCCTCGAACAGGGCAGCGGTCAGGGGCCGGTTCTCCTCGGGCTCTATCGCCCCCCATCCGTACATGCCCCCCANNCCAGGCCCAGCCCCATCCCCCCAAACCCCGCGCCCAAGCCGGTGTTGATCCAGCTCATCTGGTACAGGGAGCTGCCCAGCACCTGGGCCACCGGCTCGTAGCCGATCCCCCGGAGAGCGGCCAGTTCGTCAACCGAGAGGTCCGAGGTCCAGACCCCGCCCTCCGCCGCTTGACGGCGAATCCTCTCCTCGGCCTCGAGCGGGATTCCCCCCGCCTCCACCAGTTCGCGGCTCTGTTCGGCGCGCTGGAGGCGGAGCGCCTGCTGCTCGGGCGACTCGCCCTGGGTCCCGCCGCCGCCCAGGAGGCGCATCAGGCCAGCAACCTTTGCAGCGCCGACCGCGCCTGGGCGCTGGCCTGAGCCTCCGCGGAAAGAGCTCGGGCCAGCTCCAGCAGCCATTGCTCCAAGGTCAGCCGCTCGGTCTTGAGCGCGATCCCTCGCACCACGCGGGTACGCTGGCCGACCACGTCGCCACGGTAGCGATCCAGCTCGAAGCGCAGCTCGCCCAGCTCCACGCTCACCCGCCGCACCTGGCGGTTCCGGCGCAGCCGACCCCCCTCCCGCTGCACTCGGGTGCGCCCTGGGAGCGCCGCCTCGAACTTGTCCGCCACCACTTCCAGGAACGTGGTGAGGTCGCGGGAGTCGGCCTGGAGCGCGGCCGCGAGCCGGTCGAAGTCCTCGTCGGACCCCTCGAGCGAAACCAGTTCATCCATGACCTTGATGGCGAATATAGCGGCAGCGCCGGGGCGGTGATCGTAACGGCGGTTGCCGGCGGCTATATTCCAGGCGCATGCCACCGGACCCAGCGCTCCCGGGACAGCCCCCGATCCCGCCTCCGGCGGGTTGGCGCCGGGCCCTGGTCGAGCCCCGGCGACCGGTTTGGCTGCGCACCCATCCTCAGGCCCACTGGTTCGTGGTGGGCACGGTCTGCATCGGAGCCCTGATGGGCCAGCTCGACGCCACCATCGTCCTCACCGCCTTCCCCACGCTCCAGCGTGACCTCCACAGCAATCTCGGCGGGGTGGAGTGGGTCTCCCTCGCCTACCTGCTGGCCCTGGTCGGATTGGTGACGGCACTGGGGCACCTGGCGGACATGGTGGGACGAAAGCTCCTCTACATCTACGGTTTCGCGCTCTTCATCGTGGCCACCGGCCTCTGCGGGGTGGCTCCCAACCTGGCCGCCCTGATCGTCTTCCGGGCCCTCCAGGGGGTGGGAGCGGCGATGCTCCAGGCCAACAGCGTCGCCCTGATCGTCCAGGCCATGCCCCGCCAGGCCCTGGGCCGGGGCATCGGCATCCAGGGGACCTTCCAGGCGCTGGGGCTGGCGGTGGGGCCGGCCCTGGGAGGGCTGCTGCTGGCCGCCGGAGGCTGGCGCCTCATCTTCTTCGTAAACATCCCCTTCGGGCTGGTGGGGATCGCCCTGGCCTGGTTCTTCCTCCCCCGCAGCCGCGACCTATTGCCGCGCCAGCCGGTGGACTGGCTGGGCATGGCCCTCTTCCTGGCCGCCGCCGCCGGGGTTCTGGTGGGGCTCGCCTTTGGCGATGAGGCCGGATGGGGCTCACCTCAGATCGTCGCCACGCTGGCCGGAGCCGCCGTCTGCCTGGGGGCTCTTCTGTGGTGGGAGCGGAGGAGCCCGGCCCCGATGCTGGCTCTCGGGCTCTTTCGCAACCGGGCGCTGGCGGTCGGGGTGGGCGGCGGGCTGCTGGCTTCGACCCTGCTGTTCGGGATCCTATTCGCCGCCACCTACTACCTCCAGGGAGCGGCTCACCTGGGCCTGGCCCGCTCCGGGCTTGAGCTCATGGTCCTCCCCGTGGCCCTGGGCCTGGCGGCTCCGGTCGCGGGCAGGATGGCGGACCGGCTGGGAGCGCGTCCGCTCACCGTGGGGGGGATGACGCTAGTGGCGGCGGCGATGCTGGCCGTGACGCTGGCGCGCCCGGGCGGCTTCGGACTCGGGCTCGAGCTGGCGGTCGCCGGAGTCGGTTTGGGCGCCTTCACGCCGCCCAACAGCGCCTCGATCATGGCCTCGGTCCCCCGCACCAGGTCCGGCATGGCCAGCGGGATCCTCAACACCACCCGCGGCCTCGGTACCTCGCTCGGGGTCGCCCTGACCGGAGTTGTCTTCGGGCTGGCGGCGGGGACCGCCGCGGCCCATGCCTCCAGCCCGAGCCTGGTGACCCGGGGTTTCTCGGCAGCCAGCCTGTTTCTGCTGGCGGTGGCCCTCCTGGCAGCGCTGCTCGCGCTCCTCGCCGGCCCCAGGCCGGTCAACCTCGACCGGGTGCCGAACGTCTAGGCAGAACTCCCGGAGCTCTGAGATGAGCGGCGACTCCGGTCGGTCTGGCAGCATGGGGCGGTGATTGCACCCCGACCGACCCTGAGCTCGGAGCGTCGCGGGTCCTGGGTCACCGCCGCGGTGGCAGTGCTGCTGCTGGCGGCCCTGATGGCGGTCCGGCCGCAGTTGCTCTCGCTGGCCGCATCTCGGTACCGAATCGGGGTGCAGCTGGGGATCCTCCTGCTGGCGGTGATCTTTGGGGGGATCGCGATCCGCTCCCTAGTGGCGCGCATCTTCTACCGACTCGGTGGCACCGGACTCACCGGCTGGCGCCCGGTCGTCACCTGGTGCCTCTACATCATCCTGGGGTTGGGGGTGCTCTCGGCCATCAACATCGACCTCGGGGGGCTCCTGGCGGCGGGCGCGGTGCTGGGGGTGGTGGTGGGGGTGGCGGCCCAGACTTCCCTGGCCAGCGTCTTCGCCGGCATCGTCCTGCTGATGGCCCGGCCCTTCAGCGTCGGCAACTGGGTCCACGTGCGCACCTACCTCTTCGGCGGCTACGATTACTCCGGGGTGGTCACCCAGATCGGGGTGGTCTACACGACATTGGACGTGGGCGGGCGGATGGTCCGGATCCCCAACAGCGCCGCCCTAGCCTCGGGGCTGACCATCACCCAGGTCCCCATCCAGCTCGACATGGAGCTGATGCTGACGCCCCAGGTCTCGCTCATCCAGCTGCACCGCGAGCTGACCCAGGCGCTCGAGCTGGGACCGGACGAGAACGTGATGGTGCGCCCGATCCGGCTCACCACCGAGGGGGACGGGCTGCTCACCTGCCAGCTTCAGGTGCGCTCCCACCGCCCCCTCGACATAGCGACGGTGAACCAGGCGATCATGGCCAGCTCAGAGATCTCCGCTGGGGACGGGGCCGCCCCCACCGGGAAGGCAACTTGAGCCCAGTCGCGGCCGGTTCCCAGGACTGGAGCTCGGGCAGCCCTGAGGAGGTGGCCAGCGGGATCTTCCGGATCCCGCTGCCCCTGCCGGGGGATGGGTTGAAGGCGGTCAACGCCTACCTTCTGCGGGCGGTGGACGGGGATCTGCTGATCGACTGCGGCTGGGACCACCCCGCCAGCTGGAGGGTTCTGGCCTCGGCCCTGAACCACCTGGGAAGCGCTCCGCACCTGGTGCGCCACGTCTTCGCCACCCATTTCCACGGCGACCACTTGGGAGCGGCGGGCAGGATTCGGGAGGCCAGCCGGGCCCTGGTCACCCTGGGGCTGGGCGACCGGGAGAGCGCTTTGATCCTGGCCACCGACCCCGAGCTCGCCAGCAGCCGCACCGGGGAGCTGCTCCGCCGCCACGGGGCCGCCTCGGTCGTGGAGGCGCTGAACCTGGCGGCAGTCGGCAGGCCGCCGCGGGCCGGGCGGACCTCCCTGCCCGACCTCTTCCTCACCGGCGGTCTGCTGCGGTTCCAGGATCGGGAGATGGAGGTGCTGCCGACCCCCGGGCACACCCGCGGCCACCTCTGCCTCTTCGATCGGAGCGCCGGCATCCTCTTCGCCGGCGACCACGTCCTGCCCCACATCACGCCCTCGATCGGGGTCGAGTTTCCCGACGGCGGCCTTCCGCTCCGGGACTTCCTTGGCTCGTTGGATGCGGTCCGGGAGCTGCCCGCCAGGCTGGTCCTGCCGGCCCACGGTCCCGCCTTCGCCGACCTGGGCGGACGGGTGGACCAGCTGCTGGAGCACCACCGGCACCGACTGCGGCTCTGCCGGGAAGCCGTCGAGGCCGGCGCCACCAACGCGATGGCCGTGGCCCAGGCGCTGCGGTGGACCAGGCGGGAGCGGCGCTTCGCCGAGCTGGACGCCTTCAACCAGATGCTGGCGGTGGGTGAGTCCGCGGCCCACCTGGAGCTGCTGGCGGCGCGCGGCGAGCTGCTCTCCCGGGTCGCGGACGACGCGGTGGAGTTCGGGCCGCTGGAGGGGCCGACAGGCAACCCCCGGGGTGGTGACTCGAGGTGACCTCCACGGAGAGCTCGGCCGAGGTCTTCCGCTCGGTCAACCCTGCCACCGAGGCGGTGGTGGCGGAGTACCCGGCCATGACCCCAGAGCAGATCGATCGGGTCCTCGAGCGGGCCCAGCTGGCGTTCCTCCGCAACCGCAGGGAGTCGATCGCCTGGCGCTCGGAGCGGATGCTGGCGCTGGCCCAGGGGTTGGGCTCGGCGCGCGACGAGCTGGCCCGCCTAGTCACCTCGGAGATGGGCAAGCCGCTGGCCGAGGCCCGGGCAGAGGTGGACAAATGCGCGGTCACCTGCGAGTACTTCGCCCACCAGGCACCGGCCTTCCTGGCCGACGAAGTGGTCCCCTCCGACTCCCCCCGCAGCCTGATCGCCTTCCGGCCGCTCGGGGTGGTTCTGGCGATCATGCCCTGGAATTACCCGCTCTGGCAGGTGATCCGCTTCGCGGCCCCGGCCCTGATGGCCGGCAACACCGCGGTTCTCAAGCACGCCCGAAACTGCTTCGGCTCGGCGCTGGCGCTGGAGCGACTGGTCGAGCAGGCCGGCTTCCCCGAGGGCTCCCTGGGGGCAGTGCTGATCGGCACTGCACCGGTGGAGCTCGTGATCGCCGACCCCCGGGTGAGGGCGGTCACCCTCACCGGCAGCGACATCACCGGGAGCAAGGTCGCATCCCTGGCCGGGCGGGAGTTGAAGAAGGCGGTCCTGGAACTGGGAGGCTCGGACTTCTTCCTGGTGCTGGAGGACGCCGACCTTGCCCAGGCGGCCGAGGTCGGGGTCAGGTCCCGATTTCAGAACGCCGGCCAGACCTGCATCGCGGCCAAGCGATTCCTGGTCGCCGCCAGGGTCGCGGCCGAGTTTGAGGAGCGCTTCATCGCTCTCGCCTCCGGGCTGTGTCTGGGCGACCCCATGGACCCCAGCACCGGCCTGGGCCCCATGGCTCGGCCAGAGCTGCGCCGGGTGCTGCAGGACCAACTGACACGTTCCCTGAGGGCGGGAGCCCGGCTGGCGCTGGGAGGTGACCCCCCGGCCAGGCCGGGCTTCTTCTTCCCCGCGACCGTGGTCCTGAACGCCCGGCCCGGGATGGCAGTCTTCGACGAGGAGACCTTCGGGCCGGTGGCGGCCTTCACCCGCTTCGAGAGCGAGTCCGAGGGTCTGCGACTGGCCAACCACAGCCGCTACGGGCTGGGCGGAAACGTGTGGACCGCCGACATCGAGCACGGGGTGGCTCTGGCAGCGGAGCTGGACACCGGTGGGGTGTTCGTCAACGGCATGACCCACTCCGACGCCCGGCTGCCATTCGGCGGGGTCCGCCGCAGCGGCTTCGGGCGCGAACTGCACCAGTTCGGTATCCGGGAGTTCACCAACATCCAGACCGTTTGGCGACCCTAGACCGGGCCGGCGCCGAGCGGTGACCAATTCTGAGATCCCATGTCGCCCACGCCAGTGCACCAGAGTCGCCGCGTCGCGCCCGCGCTGATCCCCGAGCCCTCCATCTGCCTGCTCAAGCTGCCCACCAGCGGGCCGAGCCCAGGTCGCCCGGGTGGAGTGGCCCGGGGCACTCGGGGGGCGAGTAAGGCCGTCCCCGGTCCGGCGCCATCGAGCCCAGATCGGATCTGGGTGAGCCCCATGCGGGAGCCACCGCGGCGTTGGTTTGCCGGTGTCGCACCAGGTGAGGGTCCGCGCCACGGTCAGCGAGCGGCTATCTTCGCGGCGCGGCGGGAGCACCCACTGGCCGGTCGCATCACCTAGCAACCCTGAGGAACCCCGGGGGGACAGCCTTCTGACCCCGCCGCTGCCGCCCTCAAGGTAGACCTCCCGGGGGGATCGGACTCGACCGAAGCAGGTGACCGCTGGCGACCCGGACCGAGTGATGGGATTCGCCGAAATGCGCAGTAGACTCTGGAGGGGGCGCCTATGCTCTTTTCGCGATCAGGCATCCACCGGCCGGTCGTTGGGCGCGCTGGGGCTTCGCTTGGCTCCGGCGTCCCGCTGAGGGCTGCTCCCGCACTAGCTGGCTGGCAGTCGTGGCGTGTACCGAGTCCCCCGGCGCCGGCTGCCGTCTCCCACGCTGCGACCCGCCCCAGGGTTGACGCGGAAGGGCGGGTGCACCTGTCAGCGGCTCGACGCGCCCGCACGCGTGAGAACCCGGAGGCCTCGAGCGGGTCGGGCTGCCGGCCACCCGCAACGATCGGAGCCACGCACTCGAGCGCCCACCGGCCCTCCCCGCCCGTGCCCCCAACCGGCTCCCCCAGGCACGCGCGGGTACCGAGCCCGGCTCGCAGGGACGGACCCGCACGCTGTCACTCACCGCCCCAGCTGGCGCCGCCAGGGTCGCGGGGACGTGATCGCCACCGCGCCGGGCAACACGGCCGATCCAGCGGTCGACCCTGCCACCGTGGCGGGTCAGGGAGAAGGACATGAATGAAGAGGCACTGTTTACTTATCTGGAGAGAACAACCAAGAAGAATCAACTGCTGTGGACCTGTGAGGTTGAGCATCTGGGAAACGGGCTCAATACGAGGCTCACAACAGCATTTCAACTCGCCGACAGGTACATCATCGTGGTGGTAATGGCCCACAAGAAGAGCACCGGCGGGACCGATTCCTATTCGCTGCGGGCGGATAGCGATGACCTGAGCCTGGCGAGTGTCAATAACAAGGAGAAGTCCCAGCTGCGGGACCTGTATGAATTCGTCTATCACCATACGGTGGAAGTGATCAAGGCCAGATTCTCGGTGTCCGCTGCTGCCGCCATCGCTGAAAGGGCCAAGCAGGCCAGGGAGAACCTGGTCAGGGAGGCCTTCGACGAGGCGATCGCCGGCGTAATGCGCTAGTGTCCCGTCACAGAAATGAC
>PLTL01000019.1 GCA_003164475.1 Candidatus Dormiibacterota bacterium
TAGGAAGTGGTTGGGATAGAAAGGTCTCTTGCCGTCCCGCGCGTAGTTCTGCTAGCAGGATCTGGCCCGACGACCGGACACCCTGGTGACACCCCGGAGTGGTCAGCCTGGGTCACCCGGGGGTGCTGGCACTCCCATTGGATCAAATGGGGCGCATCCTGCCACAGGCAGCCTAGAAGAACTCGCTTGGCTGCGAGTGGCCTGGAGCACGCTCGCCAACCTCTTTCGCTGCTCCAAGGATGATCTCGGGGTGCTCGACCGGGTGAGGGACCAGCCTCTTGGGCTTCTAAGCAGGTGGGGGCCCTCAGGGCTGGGCTGGGAGCTTCTTCCGGTGACGAGTGGCGAGACCCGAGGGCTCGCCCAGCGCACCATTCGGGGGCGGCCCAGCGTAGATAAGGCGTGATTCAGTGGGCCGCAGGGATCCCCGCGGAGGAGAGCAACATGGCTGACCCCGGCGGGGCCGATGGGATCGACGGCGCTCATTCGAGAGAGCGCGCCCAAGCCCAGCCCGAAGCCCCCCGTCTCTCGGCTGAACAGCTGTGCCGCGACTATGCGGACCGCGTCTACCGGTTCGCGAACATGATCGCCCGGGACGACCTGGAAGCTGACGACCTCGCCCAGACCGCTCTGGTGCACGCCCTGAGAGCCCTCCCCGGGTTCGATCCAGTTCGCGGTGAGGTGACCGCCTGGCTGTGGCGGATCGTGGTCAACGCGGCCCGCGACCACCAGCGCGCCGCCAAGCGACGCGAGCTGCTTTTCCTGCGTCTGAGGGTGCTGCGGGGCGTATCGGCACAGATTGACGACGTGGCGGAGCCGCCGGGGATCAGTGATGAGAGGCTCTTTCGAGCGGTCCGTGGCCTCAGCCCCCTCCAGAGGTCGGTCGTGGCATTGCGCTTCGGCGGAGATCTCGAGTGGGGTGACGTCGCCGCAGCTCTCGGCATCTCGCGACCTGCTGCCGCGGCTGCCGGCCACAGGGCCCTGGTGGTGCTCCGAGCCGCCCTGGTGGATGAGGGAGAGCCCGTCAGACGTGAGCGACGCCAGGTCGTCCAGACGCCGGACCCGGAGGAACGCGCATGAAGCAGAGGACCAGCTCGGAAGGCTTGCTCGCGGACCGGCTGACCCGTCTCCGCCGGCCGTTACCACCCGACCTGATCGGCCGCGCCATCGCTGAGGCCGGAATAGAGGATGCAGCGGCCCAACCCGCGACGCTCGTGCACGGCATTGGCGCTGTCCCGCGGGGCGGCGGCCGAGCCATTGCGACGCTGGCGTCGGCGACGCCGCACCGGCGACGGCCCAACTTCCTGCGGCTGGCCCTGACCGCGGTCACCGCCGGTGCGGTGGCAGCCGGCACCTTTGCGGCCATCGTCGTAACCTCGGGGCACAGTGGGCGCAGCGGCGTCACACAGGTCAGTGGGACCCCAACCGCCACCCCGACGCCAGCACCGTACGTGGCCATCTCGACGGTGTCCACGGTCGGGGTGGCACCAATCTGCACCAAGCTCCCCCTCGGCGAAGACGGATCGACGGGTACCCAATTCGGTTTCCTGGACACGGAGACGGGCGCATTCACCGCCGATCCGACCGCTTCCGCGGGCTCGCTCAAGCCGGGTGGCCCCAGCTACCTCTCCAGCATGGGTGGTTGGTGGTCGCCGACCCTGGGCGCCGTGAACGACAACAACATGATCGCGATGGCGCCGGACGGGAGCAGCTACGCCTATCTCGTGGCCGCCGCAGGGGCGATCGACGACGGCACGGTCAACATCGCCACCCCGACGAGCAACCGGACCCTCACCCCCCCTGGGGAACTGGACATCCTCGTCGGCTGGAGCGACGAGGGGATCGTGGTTCAGCGTGTCAACGTGACGGAGGAGAGGATCACCGGCACATGGGTCGTCGATCCCACCACCGGGCAGGAGCGGGAGATCACGCTTCCCTCGGGTGGTCCCGAGTCCCCGCCGGGCAACGTGGTGGCCGAGGGTGATGCTGTTTGGGAGGTGATCGGCGGCGCGGCGAGCGCGACCGGCGCGACCATCCCCGACAGCCTGGTCCGCTACGACTTGCAGACAGGGGTCACCACCACATGGTTCGACCTCGAGGGGTACTACGAGTGGGGCGGACTGCTTCCCGCCGGCGATCTGGCACCGAACAAGACCGGGCACACCACCCCCTACATCGAGGTGCTCGGGTTCGACAGCCAGGGCGATCCCGTACTCGGCGTCGGTCCCCTCTCCGAACAGGGCGGGGTCGCCCCGACCGGCGAGCTGCTCCTGGCGACGGGACCGGAGGCGGTGACCGTGATCCGGGCGGCCGGGCAGCCGGGGGCCGACGCGAACTACGTGCAACCCGACGGCAACGGGATCTGGTTCTCCGGAACTGACTCCGCCCCCCAGCTCGTGTACCACTGGGACCCGAGCACGGGCTGGCATGCGGTGACGTCCCTGCCCTCACAGGTGAACGTAGCGCGGGTTGTTGGTCCGTGCGCCTGAACCGCCCTGGGATTCCTGGAGGCTCCCCGTTCTTGGGAGTATGGGATCCATGGCACCAGAGAGCGCCCGGCAGCGGGGAGGACCTCATCCGTGCAGCTCCAGCCCCGGAAGATCGGGTGACTCGAACTCCGCCGGGCTAGCCAATCACGATGACGGACAGAATCGGACAGCCAGAGGAGGAAGATTCAGATGGGCACCCCCCCACCGTCTCCAACTGAGCCAAACCTGGCGAGCGAGCCTGAAAGCTCGCCGTGGAGTTCCCATCGGTGATCGAAGTCCGGGCCAGCACCTGAGAGTTGGTGGTCGTGGGCAGCGGATATTCCGTACCGGAGGCGCCTGGGCCCGTCTGGGTCATGTGGACATCAATGTCTTGGCCAATCTGGACAGTCACCACGGGAGCAGGAAGGCGAAAGCTGGCACCACAAGTGCCCAGCCATTGACGGAGGCCTCCGTCTACCCGATAGGAATCCGGCGCTCGCAGTTGTCCATGCCCTTTAATGTTGTCNNTTGGCAGGACGCAAGCCCAAGGGATGCTGCCAGCGCGGCGACCGCCACGGGTACTGGCCGCCTCCACCACAGAGCCTTACCAGCCTGTACGTTCATCGACGAAATGTTGCGCTCCCGTAGAGCTTGTCGAGCCCTGCGACGATGGCGGATATGCTCGCCAGGCGGGCGAACCGGGACTTCCGATGTGCCGCGAAGGCTGTCGGGACTGGGTGCCTTGCATCTGACACGGTCGCTCGTATGGAAGCACTTCTCAGCGGTCCCCGTGGCCTCTTGGCCGCCCCGCCCCCCCGTTCGCCCGGACTTGATCCAGTTCGGCCGGGTCACTACCCCCTGCAGGACTCGAA
>PLTL01000348.1 GCA_003164475.1 Candidatus Dormiibacterota bacterium
GTAGGAGGACGCTGGCATCCTGGCGTCGGCCACGCTGGGGGTGGGCTTCGCGATCGTCGCCGCGGCGGCCGGGCTGGACCTCTGGTGGGGTACCGGCTGCTACCGGCCGGCGATGGCCTGAGCCGGGGTCAGTTCGCTCGCCCCGCCGACGAGACCGCCCGGGCGATCTCCGCGGCCGCCCCGGCCGGATCGTCGACGCCGATCACCATCCTGGCGTAGTGCTCGTCGTGGAGGTGAATGGCGATCGCCTTGTCGGGATCGGTGACGTCCCAGAAGGTCCATTCGCCGCGGCGGTCGCCGAACACGTGGATCAAGCGGCCGACGGTGACCGAGCGGGACAGGCTGAGGGCGAAGACCGTCCAGCCTTTCCGGATCTGATGGGCCTCGGGAACCGAGGCGTCGACCCCGGCCACATGCTCCAGGGGAACCTCCAGCCGGGCCCGGACCCCGCCGGAGAGGCCGGAGATGAGAGCCAGGAAGCGGTCAAAGCCCTCGATCTGGACGACCAGAGACGTAGAGGTGATCTCGATCTCGGCCATGGCCACAGCTCACCCCAGGCGAGAGGGCCGGGGAGGACCGCGGGCCCCGCCGCGACGGGACGCTGTCAGCCCGGTCACTCGGGATCAGTGCTGGGGCCCGGGGTATGGGCGTCGTGCAACGCTGAGAGCAATTAGCCGCTCCAGAGAGAAGCTCGGACTGCCCAGATTCGCGCCGGCCTGGCCGGCCGAGGGACCCGCCTCGCACGGTCCAGCCTTCCGACGTCACAACCGCAGCATGCGATTTGGCCTCGATGTGGCCCAGCCGCGTCTGGAGTGGCCGGAGATCCGGGAGCGCGTGCGCTTCGCCGAGCACCTCGGCTTCGACGGCGTCTGGGGATTCGACCACTTCGAGTCGATGTATGGAGAGGGCCTAGGCAACTGCGTCGCGGGGATGACCACCCTCGCCGACCCGGCCCTAGGGGCCTACCGGAGCGGCGAGCTGGATGAGGCCCAGGCTCTGGGCGAGGAGGCCCTGGACACGGCTGACCGGGCCGGCGACGCCGGGGCCCTCACCCAATCCTGCCCTGCAACGGGCTGGGGGTGGTGGTGGCCCGCTGGGGTGATCCGGTGCGGGCGGAGTCGCTCCTCCGCCGCACTCTCGAAACAGGCCGTCAGCTTGAGGACCCGGGGCCCTCGGTCACTGCCCTCAACAACCTGTCCCGTCTGATGGTCGAGGAAGGTCACCCGGAGCTGGCCCTCGAGGCTGCCAGTGAGGCGCTCCAGCTGGGGAGCGACCGCCCCGATCAGCGCCGGGTTGCCGCACTCCACACCAATCTCGCCGATCTCTTGGAGGCGAGTGGGCGGCGCCCGGAGGCACCGGAGCTCGTCAAGGAGTCGGCGCGCCGCTTCGCCTCCCTCGATTCGGAAGGGGAGAAACGTCCGGAGATCTGGGCCCTGGTCGAGTGGTAGATACCCCAGCAGCGCGCCCCGAGACAAGCTCGGTTCCGGCTGGCCCGGGCACAAGCGACGGGGCGCCACCCGGGAGTAGGACGAGGACAGGAGGTTGCCTCCGGGCGTCTTGACTAATGGGTCTTAGCTGGCTATAGTCGCTGCAATCGTTTGCACTGGTCAGGAGCAGGTCCGGGCAGAGCTCAGATCTCGGTCCAGAGCCTTGCCGGACGAGGTTTAGCGAGGAGGTGGTCATGAAGCTAGTCAGGGTGCTGGCGCCGGCAGCGGCGGTAGCAGTGGCGGCGGCGTTGTTTGGGATAGGATCGGTGGGAGCTCGGTCGTGGGAGCAGACCCTAGTCGCGTCGCCGACCGGCAGCGGGTCCGCGTGTACCTTCGGCGAGCCTTGCGCGCTACCGACCGCGGTGCAGTCGGCGGGCCCGGGGGCGACCGTCCTAGCCGAGAGCGGGACCTATGACGTCAGCGGGCTGACCATCACGCAGCGCCTGAATCTGCAAGGACTGGGCCATGCCGTGCTGGACGCCAGCAGCAGCAATACCGCCGACTCCACCAATTGCGCCGGAATCTCCTCGCCGATCTACTTGCGCGGGGTGCTGATCTGCGGGCCCGGAGCGGCCGGGACCAGCGTCCGGGGCCTGACTGTAGAGGATGCCTTCGAGGAGGGGATCCTGGCCGTCACCACCAGCGATCTGAACATCGCTGGCAACACCTTGATCGACAACGACCAAGGCTTCGCGGGGCAGGCGGTGGATGAGTGTTCCGGTAGCCCCGAGGAACCAGGAGATTGCGGCGAGGCGCTCCATCTGCTCTCGGTTACTGACTCCCGGGTGGTCGGAAACTACGTCAGCGACAACGCTGGCGGGATCCTGCTCACCGACGAGCTGGGTCCGACCGCCCACAACCAGATCCTTTCCAACCGCTCCATCGGCAACAGCGAAGACTGCGGTATCACGCTTGCCGGCCACAACGGGGGGGCGGTTTCTCCGGTCACCGGCCTGCCTATCCCAGCGGCTGGAGGTGTCTACGACAATCTGGTCTCGGGCAACATCTCTGAAGACAACGGGGTGGCGGGCCAGGGAGCAGGAATCCTGCTCGGCGGCGGGGCACCCTACTCCGGGGTTTATGACAACACCGTCAGTGACAACCAGGTGTACGGCAACGGACTCTCTGGCATCACTGTCCACCAGCATTTTGCCGGGGACCTCAACGGCAACCGGATCGTGTCCAACTGGATCGGTCGAAACAACGTCGATGGCGACTACGACTTCAGCCCCACTGACCCCGCCACGACCGGGATCCTGGTAGCCTCCGGCCCGGTCGCGGTCGGTCCGCCGCCGCCAGGTCCCCTGACCGGCACTGAGATCCTGTTCAACCACATCAGCCAGGACGCCTACGGGATCTGGACCCTCAACGCCAACTCGCAGGTCTTCGGCAACAGCTTCTTCCAGGTCACCACTCAGGTACTCCAGCAACCCTGACCGAGATCGCGGCCCCGACGAGTCCGTCCCGGTGGCGGGAGCTAATCGATCCTCGCCACCGGGACTTCGGGTGCGGAGCCACTGCGGTAATCGCGTCCGCCCAGCTGAGATCACAGAGCGACTGGAACTGGGCGCAACGGGGAGCACATAACGGGACGCCCTATGGTGCTCTGCCTGATCTCAGCCGCACAGCGCATAGCCTTAGGGACTTCCCAAGCAG
>PLTL01000270.1 GCA_003164475.1 Candidatus Dormiibacterota bacterium
GCTTCCGGTACATGTGCATGACTAGGTCATCGTCTTCCGCATGCACCGCAACCACGCCGGAGTTGGCCGCGGTCACCTTGAACAACTCCCAGATGCTGCCGAAAGGGACCTTGATCGGGTCGTCACCTGGCGTGACATCGCTGGTGAATACCTTGAAGCTGACGAACCCGTCAGCGATGACTTGCGGGATCTCCTGAAGCAGAGCCTCGCTGATCTCACCACGGAGCACAAGGTGGAGGGAATAGTCTGTGTAGGCGGTGGACTGCCAATCCTTCACGCGCCTTTCGATGGTGGTGCGGAGGGTCTCGGCTGGAGCGTGCCAGGCGAAGTCGATCAGAGTTGTGGTACCCCCGTGCAGCGCCGCGCGGCTGACGATGTCCGGTCCTGCGGTGTAGGTCGATCGCCCCCCGCTGGGATCGGCCAGCTCCATGTTGCAGTGGACGTGTGGATCTATCCCCCCGGGGACGACTACCATGCCGTCCGCCTTCAAGGTTCGGGCCGCAGCCGGCAGCGGGGCGGCGCTGTCGGTGAGCGACGCAATCTTCCCGTCCTTGACGCCGATGGCGAGATCCACGGGGCCAGCCGGCGTGACCACCGAGCCCCCGGTTAGCACAAGATCGAGCATCAGTCACCTGCCTCCCTGACGGTCCCGGACAACTTGGAACGCTCGAGCGGACCGCGGCCCGGCGACGCCGAAGACTGGGGCGGCCGCGAAGCCGGGATCGAATGCCCTGCCCCGCCTCGATGAGACCACTGAACCCCTCGTCCGACGCCGGCCACAAAGGGCCGGCACGACCTGGCTTGGCCCGCGCCCCGAACGGGCCAGGGGCGGCGCAGACGAAGGTCGGTCCCGAGGCGTGCCGCCAGAGATGGGCGCGGACGCCATCCTAGCCTCAACCCCTGAGAATTCCAGAACTCGATCGCTCATGGCGAGGGGGATCGAGGTGGCAGAGGCCGGCCGATGGTCCCCGGGTCCGAGGTGCCGGTCCACCGTGCCACGGTCCCGGCCACGCCTAAATGCTTCCTCACGGGACCCGGTTGGAGGTGGCAAGGGGGCACGAGTTCATCACGGTTCGACCAGTCTCGAACTCCACCTCAGCCATGGGTCGTAGGCGCCGGCCGAGAACGGCAGATTGCGCCGCTGCTGCTTGGCTGGGCCTCGGGTTAGGGTGCTGTAAGTCATCCGACGAGCCTTGCCGATCCTCCGGACCCAGACCCGGCTCGTGGTGGAGCGGAGGGCGGACGGCTGGCAGAGACAACCCTCGCAAGCCCCCTGCACAGAGGGGAACCCAACTCCGGGCAGTCATCACCGCCGACCGCCGCCCTCACCTGAACGTGTCCCCCGCGCCGCTCCCCTCTGAAGAGAGGTCGGTCTTGCTCAACTGGCCTGCAGCTACCCGGCCAACGTCCAGTCCTCTGGCGTGATGTCGAGATTGGGATTCTGGGGCACGGCACCGTGGAGCTTCGGGCTGATTACCGAGAGCTGGTACGGGTAATCTGGCTCCCACAAGCTCGGGAGCTGTTGTGCGGTGTACATCGCCAGGGTACGCAGAGACTGGAGCGAGCTATTCAACTCAGACGCCAGCGAGAGTCGGTCCATCACAGGATTGCTGTAGCCGTAGAGGTTGTCGGCTCCGCCCGTCTCGAACCAGGTATCCGCGTCGGGCAAGAACTCAGGGGAGTATGTCATCTGACGGCCTGGCTCACCCACGTTGTCGATCTCCCACGAACAGCCGGGCCCGCCATCGCTGCACGGCTCCATTGTGGAAAAGATCGTCGGCACCGTCTTCAACTGCAGGGCCACGTGGATGCCGACCTCCCCCCACATCGAAACCATGCTCTCCACCTGTGCCGTGAAGGGTGCTGAGCCGGTGCCGGCGGCCATGGTCAATGCCAGCGCCGCTCCCTTGGCGATACCTGCCCCGCACTGGGTAGCCCCGCTGCCGGCTCGCGAGCAGGTGTCGGTCCCATTCACCCTAACGATCCACCCATGATCGGACAACAGTTTCCTCGCCTTGGCAAGGCTGAATGGGTAAGGGTTCTTCGAGGTCGCTGCCGACATGTACGCATTCGGGGGACTTGACGGAATGGGACTGTAGGTCGGGACGGCCAAGCCCTCCCAGATGTCCTTGACGATCTCAGGCTGATTGATCGTCAGCTGCAGCGCCTGGCGTATGTAAAGCTGGCTCAGAATCGGCCCGACCTGAGGATTTGTGAAGTTCAGCGCTATCGGGTTGAAACCGAAGGCCGGCCACGGCGCCAGCTTGTACCCACGAGCTGTGAAATAGCTCTTCTGACCCAGATCCTCGACCGGCAAGTATCCGTAGTCAAGCTCGCCGGAGCGGAGAGCGTCGAACTCGGCTGTGTCGCTGGTGAATGGGACTTCCTCGAACCCCGCGATCTTGGGTCGATCGGGCCCCGTGTACTCTTGGTTGGGTACGAAGGTCGCCGCGCCTGTGGCCGATGCGAAGGACCGGAGCAGCCACGGGCCGTCGACGGTCTTCCAGAGCGGGTTCGTAGAGTAAGTGCTCTCTGTGCTGGATTGCGCATTCAGGAAGGTCCAAACAGCGGCAGCACCAGCAGTTGTGAGGTCGTAGTTCCCGATCGGGCCAGACGATGACGTTCGGTCCCATTCTTGTTGGGGTATCGGGAAGATCTGGCTGAGTTGATCGTAAAGGACAAAGAGGTGGCTGTATGCTTCGTTGAATGTTAGGCTGAACTGGTACGGTGAGTCCGCAGGGAAGCTCATGCTGGTGATGTCGTCTGGGATGCTACCCCCGAAGTAACCGAGGTAGTTCTCTTTCTCGGCAAAGAAGATGTTCATCCACAACTCGACGTCCCGGTTTGTCACGGGCTGGCCATTTGACCAGCGGTAGGCCCGGTTGAGCGTGATCGTGACCGTCTTCCCGCCATTCGAGAAGACCGGTGCCTCGCCGACGCTCAGTGCATAGTTGACGCCAGGGTTGCTGCCGTGACCAAACCAGTAGAGGGGGCGCCATAGCAGGCTTCCAAACTGGAACTGGTTTACGTTGCTGGAAACCGCAGCGCTCATAAATGGGAAGATGTAGCTTGGGGTATACCCGGGGGGGAGGGCGAAGGTGACGAAGGCCTTGCTGTTAGATGTGGGTCGGGCGGCGGAGCTTTCACTCATCGATGTGGTCGCAGCACAGCCAGTAATCAGGAACGCAGCGAGCAGTGTGGCCGTGAGACTCCATTTCTTCATGACGTGCTACCCCCATTCGCTGGCAATCGAGCGGCAGGCTCGTCGTGATGGCGGCCGTCCAGTCGTTGAGCAGTCAGTTCCCTGCCCTAGTCTTCAAGACGGTACCACCAGCCGTGGCAGGGCGATAGGGCCAAGTTGGCATCCGAGATCCAGACCAATTGGCACCCCGGGGCTCGGTGGGCCCGCGCGCGCGAGGGTCACCGCCTCCTGCTGTGGCGGTCGGCAAGCGGACCCAGGTCGGCGGCGGCCGGTCCCTCCGGAGTTATGTCGGGGTCGCCGTGGCCGCCGCCCTCTCTGGCGTGTCCCACCCGCGCCAGCCCATCTCCGGCCCCGCCGTGTACCGTCGGGCGGGGCCGGGCCACGCACTCTCCGTCGCCGACCTGCCATCGAGGCGCCTGGTCAGCCAGCACGGGGAGGTTCCCGGTTGACCCTGGTGGCTCAGCGCACTCCTACCCCAAGGTGTCGCTCCGGTGCGGGTACCGGCCCGGCGCAACAGGGAGAGCAGCATGCCCTCGCCCTCTCCCCGCCTCCACGGGCTGTAGCGGTGAAGGTGCAGAGCAGCCTCTACCGGCGGCGCTGCCGAAGTGGTCTC
>PLTL01000160.1:0-481 GCA_003164475.1 Candidatus Dormiibacterota bacterium
GCCGGCACGTCGGAGGTCGCCGAATGAGCAAGCACCAGGTCGAGCTGCAGACGCTGCGAGACCTTGACGACGTGGGGCTGACCGCGGCGCTCAGTGAGCGCTACCAGGAGTTGCTCCAGCTCCGGCTGCAGCGGGCCACCGGCCAGCTGGAGCAGCACCGTCGGATCCGCGAGGTTCGGCGCGGGATCGCCAGGGTTCACACCCTGCTCAGGCTGCGGGCCCTGGCCGATGTGGCGGAGGAGCGGCCGTGAGCGAGACGCCTGCGGCCGCCCGGGCCCGCCGCAAGGTGCGGGTCGGCCTGGTGGTCAGTGACAAGATGGAGAAGACCGTGGTGGTCGAGGTTGAGGACCTGCGCGCCCATGCCCTCTACCGCAAGGTCCTGCGGCGGAACCATCGGTTCCAGGCCCACGACGAGGCCAACGAGTGCCACACCGGGGACCGGGTCCGAATCATGGAGACGAAGCCGCTCAGCCGCACCAAG
>PLTL01000160.1:554-2552 GCA_003164475.1 Candidatus Dormiibacterota bacterium
CGCGGTGAAGAAGGGCGACGTGGTCAAGGCGGTGGTGGTGAGAACCGCCAAGGAGTGTCGCCGTTCCGACGGCACCCGGATCCGCTTCGACGACAACGCCGCGGTGCTGATCAATCCCCAGAACAACCCCCGCGGGACCAGGATCTTCGGCCCGGTGGCCCGGGAGCTGCGGGACCGCAACTTCATGAAAATCGTCTCGCTGGCGCCGGAGGTGCTCTAGGAGATGGCCCGCAGGCAGGCGCAACCGCAGCCCCATGTGCGCACCCTGGACATCCGGTCCGGGGACACGGTGCTGGTGATCTCCGGGTCCGAGCGGGGCAAGCGCGGGGTGGTGGAGCGGACCCTCTCGACGGAGCAGAAGGTGGTGGTGACCGGCGTCAACATCCGCAAGCGCCATCAGCGGGCTGGCGCCAGGCGAGGCGGGACCGCCGCCTTGCAGGGCGGGATCCTCGACTTTCCGGCACCGCTTCACTACAGCAACGTGCAGCTCATCTGCCTCAACTGCGACCAGCCCACCCGGTTGGGCCGGCGCCTCGACGGTGACCACTACGTCCCCTACTGCAAGCGCTGCAAGAAGGACTACCTGAGGCCGCCACGGGCATGAGCAGCACCGCCGCCTTCACCCCCAGGATGCTGGAGAGCTACCGGGAGAACGTGGTCCCCGGGCTAGTCGGCGAGTTCGGCTACCTCAACGTGATGCAGGTGCCCAAGCTGCAAAAGGTCGTGGTCAACATCGGCGTCGGGGAGGCCGGTCAGAACGCCAAGGCGCTCGACGCCGCCGCCAACGACCTCCGCATCATCACCGGCCAGCAGCCGACGGTGCGCAAGGCGCGCCGGTCGGTGGCCGCCTTCAAGCTGCGCGAGGGGATGCCGGTAGGCCTCAAGGTGACCCTGAGGGGCGCGCGCATGTATGAGTTCATGGATCGGCTGATCAGTGTTGCTCTGCCTCGGCTCCGGGACTTTCGGGGGATCGTGGCCCGTTTCGACGGCCGCGGCAATCTGACCCTGGGTCTGACCGAGCAACTGGTCTTCCCCGAGATCGACTACGACAAGATCGACAAGCTGAGGGGCATGGAGATCACCATCGTGACCACTGCCAAGACGGATGCCGAGGGCCGCAGTCTGCTGACTGCCCTGGGCATGCCGTTCCGGCGCTAGGGAGGACCGCAGATGGCCAAGAAGTCCAAGATCATGGCCAGTCGCCGGGCCCCCCGGTTCCTGGTCCAGGCCCGGCATCGCTGCAATCTTTGTGGCCGGCCCCGGGGTTACATGCGCAAGTTCGGCCTCTGCCGGATCTGCTTTAGAATCTACGCCTCCCAGGGGCAGATCCCGGGAATCCGCAAGTCGAGTTGGTGAGAAGACGTGCTGAGTGATCCGATCGCTGACATGCTCACCCGGATCCGCAACGCCAACATGGCGGGGCGGGATCGGGTGGAGATGCCCGCCAGCAAGGTCAAGGCCGAGATCGCCCGGGTGCTCCAGGAGGAGGGCTACATCCTGAGCCACGGCCTGTCCGAGGACGAGGGTCGCCCGACGCTCTGGCTGGAGTTCAAGCGTGCCACTCCGCAGGGGAGGCCGCTGACCGGTCTGCGCCGGGTGAGTCGGCCGGGCCTCCGGGTTTACCGCGGCAGTCAGGAGATCCCCCGGGTCTTCGCCGGCCTCGGGGTCTCGGTGGTCTCGACCTCCAAGGGGATCATGACTGGGCGCGAGGCGCGCCGCCAGGGGCTCGGCGGGGAAGTCCTCGCCGAGGTCTGGTAGGCCGGCCGTGTCCCGGATCGGCCAGACCCCCATCCCCGTCCCGGAGGGCGTGACCGTGACCGTTCTGGGGAACCTGGTCACGGTGTCCGGTCCCCGAGGCGAGTTGAGCCGCGAGCTGCCGGCGGTGATCACGGTCAGGCAGGAGGGGGGCCAGATCCTGGTCGAGCGGCCCACCGATAGCGCCCCCCACCGCTCCCTGCACGGGCTGAGCCGGACCCTGGTCGCCAACATGGTGACCGG
>PLTL01000040.1:0-4127 GCA_003164475.1 Candidatus Dormiibacterota bacterium
TTTCCAAGTCTTCGGTGACTCCGGCCTTTGCCTCTTCAGCTGTCATTGACCTGCCCTTGTGCGGCCCACCATGACGGCGGGGTTGACGATCTTGTCGAACTCCTCGGCGGTGACGAACGCGTACTCTTGCCCATGGTTGCCTCTTTGAGATTGGCTCTCGGCTACACCTCCCGTCATGACTGCCCAGCAGAGAATTTTAGTCCCTGACACTTCGAGACACGGTAAGACCTTTCCGCTCTCAGAGGTCGCGGGAGCACACGCCGCCAGTGAATCGGGGTACGGACGCAGCAGAAGGGTGCTGACCGCGCCAAGAACGCCCTATCCAGCCTAACGTATCGAAACTCGCGAAAGCTGCACAGACGCGGACAGTTGCCCATGTCCCGAAATACCTCTTTTGGGACATGCCCCACAATGGCGCCCATGGCCACCGGAGGAGAGCCGCTTGTGACCCGGCGCGAAGTTGTCAGTGGAGTTACGCGCGAAGTCGTCAGTGCTGGCGCGGCGGGCGACATCACCACCGCCCTGGACCGGCCCGAGGGAGGAGGGGGGGTGGGGCCTTGAGTGGCCGTCAAACGTCCGTTCGTGGACCCTATTACGGCAACCGGGCCGCACGAATCACACAGTCCGCACTGCTCTGTAGCGTCAGCTACTCAACCCCGAGTTTCGTTGCAGGTCAAGTTGAGACGGCCCTGTCGCGCAGACCGTGCCATACAACCACGATCCCGACTAAACTCCCGCGCATAGCCTAGGGTTGTCCCTCGCGAGGGGTATGAAGCGTGGTCGAGAAGCATCGGGCGAAGATGTGACGCCCAAGGAGTACGAGAAGGCGAGGAGCTGCCCCACTGTCATGCCTGTCCCGCAACGCTGGTACAAAATGAGCGAGTCACCGAGGTCTCCGCAGAAGCGATGCTGGCGTCCGATCACGTTGAGCCTGCTGGTCGGGCCGCTCGTGCTGCTGCTGGGAAACCTGGCAGCTTGCGGTGAGACCGCCACGGTGTCCTCGTCGTTGGGGGGAACCAGTCAAACCACCCCCACGGCATCGGGCGGGATGGTAGTGAGCGCGAGTGGAATCGTGACGGCTACCAAGGGCGGCTTTATAAACACGACCATGAGCACTTACACCGACATCAACTACGGTCTGGTGCTGGGTAACCAGTCCTCTCAGCTCGCCGCTATCGGGGTCGAGGTCACGGTGACCTTCACGGATGGGCACGGCCATACCTCACTGCCAGATGCGACCACCCTAACCGGCATCCCGGCTCACGGAACCTTCTACTTCTCGGGGTCGAGCTCCACCCTCTCCTTCAGCTCATCGTCACCGTCTACCTGGACACCTCAGCAAATGAAGGTGGAGATCGGAGTTCAACGGACGTCCTCTGCGAACCTGATCCTTCCGACGGTTAGCGGCCTCAGCATCGCAGGATCGCTCCTCCCCAAGCTGACGGGGACCTTCAATAACCCGTATGCGGGACAAGCTGGAGAGGAGTGGGACGGGGATAGCGGCGTGCTGTATGTTCTCTACTACGACGAGCGCGGACAGTTTGTTGGCGACGATGAGCTGGACCTCGACTCGTTAGGTGTATTGGTAACGCCGGGTGGAACGGGACAGTTCTCGCTG
This sequence comes from Candidatus Dormiibacterota bacterium, assembly GCA_003164475.1. The sequence continues at coordinate 1,619 of PLTL01000040.1, forward strand.
ACCAATCCGCCTCCCTCTGCAGCGACGAGCACCAAGGCGTCTATTGATCCTTGTGGCGGACTCGGCGGCGCTGGCCTTTCGACCACCTGTGTTGCCCTTCAGTAGGCCGTCACCAGCACAACAACGTCGCTCACCCGCGAACTGAAGACACCAAGAAGCGCTCTCAGGGCGTTCTTCGAGCACCGCTTTTCTGTGAACGTGCACGAAACTGACAGGAGAGCGAGCGGGAAATTGGCAGCGAAGACCCGGGGTCTGAGGAACAACGGACCGAGATCCAGCGGTAGGCCCATCTGGGCTCGTCTGATTAGGTCGCCGCATAGGCTACGGGGGTTGAGGTGCTGTGCCCTCCAGCATCTCCCCCCTTCCCGCTGTGACATTCAGGGGCGGTCGGGGATGCTCGCCCGCCTGGCCGCCCCACCTTTCCCCTAGGTGCGGAACGCCCCGCAGGTGATGTTGCTCGCCCCCACCGGCCCGATCGAGCCGGCGTAAGCCTGTAGGTTGCTGACGACGCCGCCTGTGAAGCTGGCCAAGAGCACGTCGCCGCTGACGTCCCAGACCGCCGACGCGATTCCTGGTACGGCGTCCGCGCTGGGTAGAGTGCCGTTAGTCGGCCCCATCGCCGCCATCACGGCCGCCTGGCTCTCGCCGGTCGTGAGGGAGCACCACGTTGTCAGGAGCGAGGGTGTCGGCGTGGGTGCGGTCGTGGCGGTGGCGATCGCCGGTGCTGACGTCGCTGGGGCCGTCGCTGGCTGGCTGGCCGCTGCTCCACAGGCGGCAAGGACCAGCGCGGCGGGGATGATGACTAAGAACTTCATGGTTCGTCTCCTCATGTTCGTCGATGTCTCGGAGGTGCCGAGTAGTTCGGTGAGCGACTGTGCCGCTGTGACGAGGACGGCACCGCTGCTCTTTGTCGCTGTAGTCATGGCGCCGGCGTGGCGGCGAGCTGCTCCAGCGCCTTGCTGGCGTCCGCGATGTGCATCCCCACCTCGGTGCGAGCGTTGTCGACGACGACCGTGCCCGGGCCGGGATGGAAGCCGGGCCGGATGCGGGCCAAAGACCTGCAGTGAGGCAGGTCCTCCCGGGCCGCGACGAAGGCGGTGCTCAGCTGCTCGATCGACCGCTCGCGCACGAGGCGGAGAGGCTCGTCGGCTGCGAGGTCTCGATTCAGATATACAGCCTTGTCAGCGACCTCGAGGGTCTCCACGGCATCGCGCAGCGCGAGGAGCCGCTCGAGCCGGTGGCGCTGGCGAGCCTCGGCGGCTCCGCGGCGCTCCTCCTCGAGCAGGGCGCTCTGCGCCGCCACGGTCTGACGCTGCAGCTCGGCGAACTGAGCCTCCTGCTCCAGCACCTTCGTCAGTGCCGTGACGGCCTGGGCCTCCAGCTCGGCGACCCTTCCCAGGGTGTCCGCGGCCGCCTTGAGATCGCGGCCGCCCTTCCTGGCCTCGCCCAGCTGCCAGTAGGCGACGAGGAGGACTGCGAGGGCGACGGCCAGGGACACGACGGTCAGGGCAGTGGAGACGTCCATCTCGTCGCGCAGTATAGGTTGCGTAAATCGGAAATTGTCAACCCCTTTGGGACACATCGGGCCGGGTAATTACTGAGCAAGTGGTCCCTCCGGCTGGGGTGGGTTGATCCAGACGGCGGTGGGCAACGACGGCGGCTGAGGCATCGCCCGGACGAAGCGCTCTGGGTGAGCGGCGTAGGCAGCCGCGAGGACCACAGTGCGGTGCTCACGGATCGCGACGGCGCCTCCGTAGTGGACGGAGGCGGGCGTGTGCAACCCCAGCCCGGAGTGCCGGTGCTCGTCGTTGTACCAACCGAAGAACGGCTGCCCAAACGCTCGGGCATCCTGGATGCATCCGAAGCGGTCGGGAAAGTCCGGTCGGTACTTCATCGTCTTGAACTGCGACTCCGAGAACGGGTTGTCGTTGGAGACGTGGGGGCGCGAATGCGATTTCGTGACGCCCAGGTCGGCGAGCAGGAACGCCACCGGCTTTGACTTCATGGAGGAGCCGCGGTCGGCGTGGAGGGTCAACTGGCCGCGCGCGATTCCCTGCTTGGCCAGCGTCTGGCCGATGAGCTTCTCGGCGAGGACGGCGGACTCGCGATGGGCGACCATCCAGCCGACGACGTAGCGGCTGAACACGTCGAGGATGACGTAGAGGTAGTAGTACGTCCACTTCTGTGGACCGAACAGTTTCGTGATGTCCCAGGACCACAGCTCGTTGGGTTTGGTGGCCAGGAGCTCGGGCTTGGCGTAGTTTGGACGGCGCAGCTGGTCACGACGCTCGCGGACTTCACCGTTGGCCGCCAGCAGGCGGTACATCGTGCTTTGCGAGGCCAGGTATGTCCCTTCGTCGAGCAGCGTGGCGTACACCTGGGCGGGCGAGTCGTCCATGAAGCGTTCGGAACGGAGTTCGTCCAGCACTGCCGTTCGCTCCGCGCCGGAGAGGGCCCGGTGTGATCCCCTGGGTGGCCTGAGGGTGGCCTTCACCGGTCGTGGCGATCG
>PLTL01000040.1:4173-12083 GCA_003164475.1 Candidatus Dormiibacterota bacterium
TGCCGGCGTTGGTTTGCGGCCCCGCTTCTGGTCCGGTGCCGCCAGCCCATCGGCCTTACGCCGACGGCGCCAATCGGTGAGCAGCGACGAGTACAAGCCCTCACGGCGCAGCAGCGCACCCAGCTCGCCCTTGCGTGTGCAGGCGTCCGCCTGGCGGAGAATGGATGTCCGGTACTCGGCGGTGAAATGCCGCCGCTTGGGCCGCTCAAGAACCTCTGGATCAGGCTGCGGCGGGTCGGCGGAAGTCGGTCGCGTCGGAGAGATCTCCGTGGTCATCGTGTGCTCCCTGGTGAGCCCTCAAGGTGCGTAATAAGAGGAGGAGAGGTGTCCCAAGGAGTATTGACACAGAGGGAAATAGCCATTTACGCTGGCTATTTNNTCCGCTGTCATGGCCTCGATTGCGGTACTTCTCCAATCTCACCTTGCGGCTGGCGACACGGACCCGAGCACTGGGCCGCCCCAGCAAGCTAGACGCGATCGGGCCGATTGGATCACTGCCATTTCGTGCGCGATCGCCTGCCAGTTTCACGACTGGGCGGGTGCCAGTTTCGTGCACCTTCACACGTGCGCAAGGCGGTCCTGATCCAGGCTCTGGCGGCGTTCCGCAAAGGAGGTCCCTCAGTGGGCACCTCGGGCTAACTCGACGATGGGGCCTGATCCAGCGTTCCCAAAGGAACTCCTTCCGGAACTAGTTTGCACTTCGTCGCGCGTTCGGGAGTCCGGGGCCTACGTCAATCGGCTGAAGGCGGTACCCTCTGTTCGGGGCCGCTGCGGGTAAGACGCCTACTCTTGGCGTTCTTCGAGTGAGGGTATGCTGGGTTGGGCGTCGATCGCCTCTGGCGTAGTGTCGATTGCCTCTGGCGTAGTGTTATCGGATGGGGCGGTTGCCGCGCCCACGTCGGCCGGCAGGTCGAACTTGGTTAGGATGCGGATGCGACCATCAGCGGCTTCGAGAAGGGCGAGCTGCATCCCGCGTTTGACGGCACCCAGGAGTGCAGCGTGGATTCGGTCGTCTTCGAGACCCTTGAGACAAACGATTAAGTAGGTCTGCGCTCCCACCGTGTCAGCAAGAGCGAGATCACGTTCTATCTGCTCGTCGCTGAATGAATGCGAGTGCGGCTTGACTTCACCAAGCCAGATGTGCTCGTTGATGAGGGCAAGGGAATCAGCCTCGTGAGCCTTCTGACCAGAAACGGCCAAGTTGACACCGGGGAGGTTCACGACGTCCTCGTAGCCAAAGAGATCGCGGAGCGCCGCGTCGAGGATGACGTGGCCCAACACCCCGTTCTCACTCGCCAGCTCCAACAAGGCATTCAGTCGGTAGTGAATGGCCGGTTGCCCGAACGGATCAGGAGAGTAGCTCGCCGGGCTTCCGCATCCGGGACAGGCAGGCGGCGCCGATGCCTCCTGCATCTCCACGAACGAGGCGATTCGACAGAGATCGCAGGCAACCTGCAAGCCACGGAACAGCATTCGCACGTCCGTAAGGGCGCCAAGGGCGGCTCCGACATCGCGGCGTGTCAGTGGGTCGTTCGCCTTCTTGACCTCGGCGAAGATCTGCTCGAGGGTGCGACTAACCTGCCTTATGCTGCGAAGGGAGCGGATGAGCTCGTCGAGATGGTCATCATCCATTCCCGGGAGTTGCTTGCGCGCCTCTTTCAGCTCGTACGCGAACCGATGCGTAGTGAGGGCGTCAATTACGGCGAGAGCAATAGGATTGCGAAGCTGGGACACGCCAGGGATCGCGTTGAGCACGCCCGCCGCGAATCCGCCCTTATCGCTGAGCTCGTGGTGTAGACCACGATCGTCGAGGTAAGCTGAGAGAATGGCCTTTCGGTTGGGTACATCCATGTGCAAGATGTAGTGGTTGGCCGGTCGCGTTGCTATTTCGATTCTGCCTTGCGCGATGAGGGCGTTGGGATCAAAGAGCTTCGCGGCTGAGCTGCTCTGGGGAACTGCGAACGCCGGGGGGCCGGAGAATCCGACCCGGACCTGGCCGCCAAAGCGGCGAAATCGGACCGGCGAATCGACGCTGACGATAGTCTTAGTGCGACGTAGGTATGTGGGAACGACCGTACGGAGACCGAGAGCGCGGCGCGCGGCAACCTGGGGTGTGGGATCGGCGAAGAGCGCCGTGAGGGGCTGGGCGGCCATGTCGCGGCTGGGTCCAGGCCAGGTGATCTTGGTGTTGTGACCATCGTGTTGTCGGACGCCGACAGTGCTCATGAAGTCCATGGCGGCCGTCGCGTCTATTGATCGGCTGAAGACCACGACGTCGGGTTCACTGAGATACGGCCGGCTCCTGCACGAGGCCTCGATCAAGAGTTGAACGGTACTCGGCTCGTCACATGGGAGGGGCAGGAGACAACTCGGTATCGTGCTGAGGCGCAGAGGAATGAGTGTGCGGAAATTCCAGTAGTCCCAAGCATCCTCGAGGCTGTGGGGTTGAGTCAACCACACCACGAGCGGCCCAGTAGCAGACCCATGCAGCACGGTCTCCCCGCATTGGGCTCCAGTGGCCGATATGAGGCTTGAGCCGTTCAGTTGTGCACCGACTAACTGGGGTATTCCGAAGGGCTGCGGGAAGATCGAGAGCCCGGCCTCCTGCCACGCGACGAGCTGTTCGGGTGCCCAGGCGGCTCCGAGTGCGGCTATTGAGGTAACGGGATCCTCGGGTTGCGCACCAATTACGTTCGAGGGGCGGGCGTCCGGTACCTGGGCAGAACTGGCGTGAAGGGATAGGTATTCGTGCTGGATGGCGATCAGCTTCACAACGGGGATTCCGACCTGCTCGTGGAGCGACGGCGCGTGAGTCTGGAGGGAGTCGGACACGATGCAGAGGGCGTCTACTGGCATCGCTTCGAGGATTCCCATCCAGTAACCTTGGATTCGGCCGTCTGAGCCAACGGGGAGAATCGGTTCTTGGATTCCACCCCAACGGCTCGAGGCTTCGAGAACCGCAAGACGAAAGTCGTCCTCGGACCCCTCCCGGGCGGCGTATGCAAGGCGTACCGGTCGGACATCGACATTGAGCAGAGCTTGGCCGAGTTCCTCAGGCAAGAGTCTTCTCCTGGGCGTCGTTTACTCGCACCGTCCAGTAGGCGCGTCCGGCTCGTGACTAAGGGTGCAGGGGCGGGGTTTGGTCACGGACATTGCTGGCATAGGGGGGATTCTGAAGCCTGAGGTCGGGGTCTGGATTGGTGAGGAGGCGGGAACAGCTCATCGGGCGGTAGCTTACTTCTGCGAATCTGCCTGCACTCCGTCAGCTACCGCCCTCCCCTCTATGCGGACCCTGGACCGGTGTTCTGAGGGGTGAGACCCGATCGCGGGTGGACGGTGGTCGGCCGCACCCAGATGAGACGCTCGCGCGGGGTGCCTATCGCCACCCTCCGCGCATGCCCCGCCCGCTGGTGCTCCCGGGGNNGCGCTCGCCGTGGCGGGCGAGGTGGCCCTCGACGTAGACGGTGGCGCCGGGCGAGAACTCGGCGAGGTCGGGGGCGTGGAGGGGAGAGAGGATGACCCGATGCCGGTCGACCCTCTCCCCGTCGGGGTCGCGCTGGGTGAGCAGAAGGAAGCCGACCTCGCCGTCACCGCCGACGGGTCGTGGGAGGCAGGCCACCAGGCCGATGAAGCATGCCTTGTTCACTGGACCTCCGCCGGCGTCTCGTCGTCGGTGAAGAGCTGATCGACGATGATCCTGCTCGCCTCGGTGAAGGCGGCGGCGTGGTCGTGGTGATCGGCTTGGTCGACGTGGCGGTGACTGGTCAGGCATTCGTGGTAGCCGGACGCGGCCCGTAGCGCCGCCTGGGTCCACCTCCACCTCGCCTCGTGCCACTCCCAGTAGGCGCGGGCGGGGACCTTGGGGTCGTCGGGTTCTGCGGGTGACCCCACCGGGTCGGGCTGGACCATCGCCACGAACGGGCGCGTGACCTCCTGGTGGTAGTGCCAGAGGGCGCTGAGCTCGTCGACCAGCGCTGGGTGGCGCGGCCAGCACGGGGGCACCTCGTCGGCGAGGTGGTAGCGGTCGACGAACCAGCTGACCCACACCTGGAGCTCGGCCCAGCACCGCCGCAGCTCCTCCGGAGCCAGCCGGGCCATGTCGCCTTCAGCACCATCCACGCTGTCGCTCCCGTTGTCGTCGAGCGCCCCCAGGCGCTCCGGAGCCCAGCCCCACCACCAGGGAAGACGAACGCGGACCCAGTCAGTCATGGGGGTCATGCTCCCCTTCCACCCACAGCCGGCAGGGGTCGGGAAGCAGCTGCTCCGGGGCGACGCCGAGGCCGGTGGCCAGGGCGGTGACGGTGCTCATGCGCGGGCGCCGGAGCGTTGGGGTGCCGGACTCGAGATGGGCGATGGTGTCGCGGCTGAGACCTGCGCGCCGGGCGAGGCCGTCCTGGGTGAGGAAGGCGGCGACGCGCAGCGTCCGGACCCGCTTTCCCAGGGCCCGCACCGGGTCATCCGTGTCGAGGGGAAGCGGCAGCATTGCACCGTCAGCCCGGCTCATCGGTCATCCCTCCTGGGATCTGGTGATCGGTCGCCCAGCGCAGCCAGGCCGTCTTAGAGGCCAGGGCCTGGGCTCGGACCTCGGATTGGGGGCTGGCCACGTGGGGCATGTCGAGGCGCATCGGCCGGCTCCCGCAGAAGGCGATGCCGGAGAGCGGCCGGATGGCTGCGATCTCGTCGGTGGTGAGGGCGCGCTCATAGCGGACCACGGGGTCCAGGCGCTCGCCGCGGGCATTGCGCGTCTCGCGGGGATCCTCGACGCGCACCGTCGGGGAGAGGTCGGAGAGGTCGCGCAGGGTGTCGGCGCTCGAGACCTGACCCATGACCACGTGGCAGTTGGTGGCCGACCACATGCCCCCGAAGCGGGTCGGTCCCCAGGCGGTGCGGCCGTCCTCGAGGGACTGGAGGGCGTACACGACCACGATGCCCTGGGAGGCGCCGTCGGTGACCAGCTCGGGCAGCTGGGGGAGCGGGCAGACCTTGCAGACCTCGTCGAGGAGGAGCAGCAGCGGCGGGTCAAGCCGCCCGGCCGCGGCGAGTGATCGCCGGGCCTCCTGACGGGCTGCCTCCACCACCGCCGACACGAGCGCTGTGACGAGCGGGATGGCGTGGCCTCCGGGTCGGGCGATGACCATGAGGCGGTCTGAGTTGCGGACCAGGGCGCAGGCGTCGAGGTCGCCGATCGAAGAGCGTCCCGGCGCCATCCGGGCGAGGATGCCCGGGTCCTCCCAGCAGTTGAGGGCCTCGTGGAGGTTGATCTTGATCGAGTAGAAGGTCTCCGGAGCGGAGCGCGCCATGTCCTCCACGAGCTCTGACCAGTGGGAGGCCTGGGGGCTGGTGCGCAGGATGTCGGCCACCGAATTCAGGCGCTCGCTGGCGGCCCACTGCAGCACCCGGGCCATCCCCACCGGGCGCCGGAGGTCCGCCGCCCGCGAGCCATCCAGATGCTCGAGGGCGGCGGCGTGCAGCAGGTACTTGAGCATCTTCTCGGCGAGCAGGGACCAGTCCAGGCCGCGGTCGCGGCCCCGAGCCCGCTGCTGGGCCATCACCGCCTGGGCGATGAGGCGGGCGGCGTCGGGGTCCTCGCAGCCAAGGGTGGGGTCGTACGCGGCGGTCGGCAGGCCGCTCAGCGCCTCGGGGTTGAAGAGGATCGGCCGCCCGGGCGCGCCCGGGGGCTGCCACACGTACTCGAGATCGACGGGCTTGGTGGTCGTGTACGCGAGGGGTCCCACATGGGGGAGGGCGATGCGGGCCTGGGCGCTGGTCTTGCCCTGGCGCATGCCGCCGAGCAGCGCCACCGCCTCCTCGTGGGAGGCATAGACGTCCTGTCCGCCGGAGCGGCCGAGAGGGATGGCAAGCTGGGCGATGGGGCGCTGGCGCAGGTCGGAAGGCGTGAGGCTGGGGTGCAGCCGTGCCGCGCGCCGCCGGGCCGCGGCCTCGCCATAGGCGGCGCGGACCTGGTGGCGGGAGAGGAACCCGTGGCGCTTGCGAGAGGGGGAGCGCTGCTCGCGGGCCTCGTGACGGCGGTGCCACGATTGCCCAAGGTACAGCGTGGCGACGCCGGCGCCCCCGACGAGCACGGCGAGGATGAGGAGAAGCAGCCACTCGGGTGGCGCGGCGCCGGCGGTCGCCCAGACCTGGTGCGGGTTGCCGCCGTGGACGACGAGCGAAGCGGCGCCCCCCACCCAGCCGCCGCTGAGGCGGGGGATGCCTCGCCCCACCAGGAGGCTGCTGAGGATGGCGGCGAGGTCGATGAGGACCACCGCCGCGATGGTGATCGCCAGCGCGGGGAGGAGGAGCCGCGCCCAGACGGGTTCGGAGGCGGGGCGGCCGGCATACGGGCGGCCGAGGTGGGCGCTCACTGCTCCGTCCACGCGCTGGCCTGCGGCGCCAGCACGCTTCCCTGGAGGTAGGGGTCGGGGAAGGGCTCATGAGCGACGTCGACGACGCCCATGCCCAGCACGTTCATCTCCGAGACCCAATACCCCTCGCCGTTCGCGTCGTCGCTGATGACGACCGCCACGTGCCCGGCGGCGGTGGCCCCGGGAAGGTCCAGATAGGAGACGGCGGACCCGTACGGGGGCAGGACGGACGGTGGCAGGGTGGTGAGGCCCAGCGGGCCGGCCTTCGAATACCAGTCGCCGCCGTTGGTCAGGTTCTGCGGGGAGCCACCGCCCACGCCGGCGGGGAAGGGGTCGAAGTTGAGGGCGGCCCAGTACGTGCACTCGCCGGCGGGGTAGTAGTCGGGGAAGCCCGCGGCCGGGACCCAGGGGAAGACCCCGGTCGTCGCCGCCACCTCGCATCGGCCACTCGGACAGTCGGGGGCAGAGCCGCCCATGGCCGGCTCGCCAGCGCTGATCCAGGCCTGATAGATGGGCAGGTAGTGGACGACCACCGTCTCGGCGGCCTGCCCGGGGGTGGGCGTGGGAGAGGCGCTGGGCGTCGTGGTCGCCTCGCCCGGGGTCGGTGTGAGAGCGGCGCTGCTCGGCGTCGCCGTCCCCTGGCCGGGGGTCGGCGGGGGAGACGCGCTCACCGTCGTGGTCGGCGCCCCCCCGAGGTACGCGGCGATCGCCGCCTCGAGCTCGGCCTGGCTGGCCGCGCTGCTCGCCCCCTCATCCTCGAGAACCTGCGCCGCAGCGAGGGCCTCATCACCCACGTCCAGCTCCCCCTGGGGCTCGCCCCAGTCGGTTCCGGAGCCGGTGTCGCTCACCGCGATGAACGCCGTCGGTGAGAGCCCCACCGCCTGGCCGGCGCTGGTGAAGGTGGCCGGCTCCATCTGGAACTCCCCGTACGCGCTGGGCGATCCGTCCGGGTCCAGCGCCTGGCTCACCAGCTGGGCGTCGAAGGTCATGCCGCTGGTCTCAGCCGCGAGGGCCAGGAGCAGCGCCTGGGGGACCCCGGTGCTCTGCTCGGCGGTTGCGAAGGCGGAGAGCTGGCTCTCGGGTGGGAAGGCGACGCCGACCTGGGCGCTGTCCTCGTTGACTGCGGACGAGGTGAGGGTCGTGAAGCCGGCGAGCAGGGCAACGCTGCCGACCAGCGGAAGGAGGACGCAGCCCGCCGCGGCGCCGCAACACTGGAGCTTCATCGCCGTCCCTCCCGCATCCGCTGGTCCGTGTCGCAGATGGCCTGCTCCTGCGGCGATATCCAGTGGCGCACCAGGTACGAGCGGCTGCCCACGCGCCAGAGCGCCACCCCCCTGCCCAGCCCGGAGATGGCCCGGGCCTCNNCGTTGAGCTGGAGCAGCTCGCGCGTTGCCGGCAGCTCTCCGGAGTGCTGGGCGTAGCAGACGACCGTCTCCGTGTCGCTGATCAGGCCGCGGGCGAGGCGGACCTGCGCGGAGTCCGCGGAGCCCGCCGCCTGCAGGTCGGTGAGCCGATGGAGCACGGCGAGGTACTGCGCCCCCTGGC
>PLTL01000040.1:12090-12304 GCA_003164475.1 Candidatus Dormiibacterota bacterium
CGACGATCCGCTTGGTCGACGGGTCGCCGGCGAGGACGCTCTGGAACCAGGCGCCGACGCAGGCCATGAGGATGGGGAGCGCGGTCGAGCCGTACACGGCGGAGAGATCGAAGCTGACGAGCGGGGCGGCGAGGTCGATGGCCGCCGACGTCTCGCCGTCGAACATGCCGCAGAGGTCGCCGTCGACCAGGCGGCGCAGGTCCAGGGCGACGCT
>PLTL01000110.1 GCA_003164475.1 Candidatus Dormiibacterota bacterium
ACGCGCTGAAGGTGATGCACGCGGCTGTAGTACGTGGGAGTCTCGATCGAGACGCCCAGCCACACGTTTTGAGGCCAGTCAATACGCCGAGAAAGCCGCTCGAGCCGCTCTGCGCGCTTGGTCAGGATCTGGAAGGTGTGCCACGAGGACGACCGCATCACGGCGACCACCTCGCGCACGTAGCTCTCGGGCACCCGGGCATGGAAGAGGTCACTCATTGAGTTCACGAAGATGAGCGACGGCTTTCGCCACGCAAGCGGCTGCTGAAGACGCTCGGGGCGGAGCTGCAGATCGAAACCGCGAGCGTAGGCATGTCCGGGCACTCCACGGAAGCGCTCGGCGAACGCCTCCGCATAGCAGTGGTCGCACCCGGGACTCACCTTCGTGCATCCGGTGACCGGGTTCCATGTGGCAGTCGTCCACTCGATGGGGCTCTGATTCATCGCGAGTGGCGCACCTCCGCGGTTTCGAGGTTGCGAGGGGACCGGACGCACTGAAGGTTAACGACTGGCGCTGCCCCAATATCCCGGCGTCGGAGAACGGCCATGTCGCTAGGCTCCCGAACCCTGTGCCGCGGGGATGCCCAACTGGAGGGCAAGCTGATCGATGGGCTCCTTGGGCTGCACGGCCTTCTGGTAAGCCTCGCTCATCAGACCAGGCGCCCGAGGATGATCGGTGGCGTGGATCATGTAGTACATTACGCGGCGTCCCTGACGGTGATTGTATATCGCCCACGCTCGCGCCGACGCGTAGCCCAGCTCCTCCCGGAAACGCCTAGAGACGAGTTCAGCGCGAGCGCTGCCGTGCATGTGCGTGAGCGTGCCCCAGTCGTCTCTCCCCCACCACTGTCGAGCGGTGTCCCCTCGGACGCTCGCGAGCACACGCGGCAGCCAGAGGTTGGCGAGGAAGTAGAAGATCTCGATCTTGTGGTTGCCTCCTTTGTAGGCAGCGATCCGCTCGACAGTGGACCAGTGGCATTCGAGGGTCCGCTGATCGAGGAGGCAGAAGACGGCCTCGCTCGCGCGGATGACGGACGGCCTGAGCACCTCATCAACACGGTCGTTGAAGTCCCCGGCAAACACCTGCACGTCGCGTCCTGGGTGATCGTTTCGCAGCTGGTTGAGCGCAGCCACCTGGCGGCCATCGCGGTCGAAAAGGTAGAAGTGGCGCAGTCGCTGCGGGTCGTTCTCGAGCACCAGTCGAGCTGCCCAATTGTCCGGCCCTCGCTGGGGACCGGCGAAGCCGTCTATGTAGGTTCCGTGCTTGGTGACGAGGACGAAGTAGTAGAGGTAGCGCTCGATCAACTTCGCCTTGTTCTCGGTCCAAAGCGGACGGAGCGGAAGCTCCTTGGTCTTGGACTTGTCTGGGGCCCGCCCCGGCGGCACCTCGAAGAGCGGTAACTGGTCCATGTCTGTGGCCGCCATATGCTACGGCGGTTTGGGGCTGAGCGAGCACGGGGTTGAGAACAGCTGAGGCCGCGTGGCCGGGGCGGATCACGCTCGTGATCCGGGGCGCACCGTTGTCGGGCGCACCCAGACGAGCCGCTCGCTGGAGAAGGCACGTTCGGCAATCACGGCGACCCGGCCCCGGGCGCCGTGGCGGGCAAGTCGGCCCTCGACGTAGAGGGTGGCGCCGGGCAGGAACTCGGCCAGGTCCGGGGTGCGAAGGGGAGCGAGGATGACGCGATGGCGGCCGACCCGCTCGCCGAGGGGGTCACGCTGGGTGAGGAGCAGGAAGCCCAGCTCGCCCTCGGCACCGACCGGGAGGGGCGGCAGGCCACCAGGCCGATGAGGCATGCCTTGTTCACTGGACCTCCGCCTGCGCCTTGCCGTCAGCCAGGAGCTGGTCGACGATGATCTTGCTCGCCTCGGTGAAAGCGGCGGCGTGGTCGTGGTGATCGGCTTGGTCGACGTGGCGGTGACTGGTCAGGCATTCGTGGTAGCCGGACGCGGCTCGCAGCGCTCACTGAACCCAGCGCGACCTGGGCTCATGCCACTCCCAGTAGGCGCGGGCGGGAACGTCGGGTTCCTCCGGTGCTGAGGGTGACCCCACGGGGTCGGGCTGGACCAGGCGGATGGACGGACGGGTGACCTCCTGGTGGTAGTACCAGAGGGCGATGAGCTCGTCGACGAGTGCTGGGTGGCGGGGCCAGCACGGCGGCACCTCGTCGGCGAGCTGGTAGCGGCCGACGAACCAGCTCACCCACTCGCCCAGGTCGGCCCAGTGTCGCCGGAGCTCGTCCGGATGGAGCTGGTCGAGCTCGGCGCCAGCGGGTCCCAGCTGCTCCGCACCCGTCGCGAGTGTGGGCAGACGCTCGGGAGTCCGGCCCTGCGCAGGCAACGCCAGCGCGAGCCGGCTCGGGGACGCCATGGCCACGAGCCCCTCGCCGTGCCACCTCGTGGCGTAAAGCGGTGCCATTCTCGCGTCGTTTCACAGCTAGGACCTGAAGTGCCGAGGGTGTCAAAGATACGAAGACGACAATCGGGACCTCCCTCGACTGGCACCTCGCAGCGGGTGACGCCCGGGAGACGTCGATCCGGAATTGCGGATTGGAGGGTCAGTCGCTACTGGGTCAGCCGCGATGCCGAGTCTGACGGTTCGCTGCAGATAGTACCTTCTGGACTTCTTCCACGAAGGCTGTGGTATCGAGGAAGTAGTTCGGGTAGGCGCGTCGGAGCGCGGCGGCCGACTCGACTGAGACTAGGACAGCGTCAACGCCTGGCCGATCAGGGAGTGTGCGCTCAATGGCGGCGTACTCCATCGCTGCCTTCTCGGACTCACTGGCTCGGTAGGCTCGAAGCCTCATGGTCCGATCGGGGACGCTCAGTTCGAGGATGTAGAAGTGGGCGCCGAGGCGACGGATCTCCGGTTCCTCCATCCATGTTAGAGCCTGGCCAAAGGCTGTCAGTCTGCTCACCACATCGAGCTCGGCGGCACAGATGCGGATCTCCTCTCGGATTCCGACTATGTCAGTGGCCGTTCCAGGAACAGGCGCGCACTTCTCGCGCAGGGCAATGGCCGTGCCCATCAGTGTGAAGAAATGGAGCCACTCGGCCTGACCCTGGCTGGACTTTAGCGCCTGCTGGATGAACGTCCCCGCGGTCTCCACCGCGGTCGCCCATGTGTGCTGCAACTGCGTACGCAATTGCATCTCGATCAGCAGTCCATTGTAAGTTGTCTTGCGGTCGCTGAAGTAACGGTATACGAGGTGGATACCACGATAACCAGAGTCCTTAGGCTGGGCGATGTAGTCGTCCTCTCGGACTAGGCGATGTTTATGGTTGCTCGCCCGGTAAAGCTCGCGGAGGCCGTTGACCTGGTCCACATTGGACACGACAGCCCGACAGCCACCCAGATCCTGCATCCTCGAGAGATTCATCGAGGGGAAGCGATCAAGCTTGCTCTTTATCGACGAGAGTCGCTTGATGCGCTGGGCAACGATGCTGCCTTTGTCGAGGTTCTTCGCCTTCTGACGCAAGCCCACCTGGATGGTATTGAGTGGGAAGCTGTGGGAGGCCCGCCAGTTGTCAACGACCGCGAGAGCGAGCCCCCGCGCTTCGGCTGAAGCCGAGCCATCCGCCACGGTGCGACCAGCTAGATCGACCTGCGCCTTGGAGTACCGGGGAACAGCCCAGTCCATGTGAAACCAGCGTGTGTCAGAGGCGAGTGATGGAAGCAGCGCGGTGACCAGCCTTGGCTAGGGTGAGCCGCGCAAGTTACCCTAGCACGAGGGGGAGCCGTTCTCAATCCGAGACCGTGAGGCGACGTTGGGGTTCCTGAGCCCGTGGGACCGCTCCGGTTGCCCACTCCTCCAACTCCGTGATGACAGGACAGGCCGCGCTGCGGCCTGGTGGGGCGGGAGGAGGCCATGCTGCTTGCGCTGGCCACCCCCGAGGACCGTTTCCTCCCGTCTGTTCCGCCAGCGCTGCGAGAGGTACAGTGAAGCCACGCCCGCGCCGCCGAGCAGCAGAACGAGGATGAGGTAGAGCAGCCACTCGGGCGGCGCGGAGCGTCCGCTGGTCCAGACGTCCCGCGGGTCGCCGCCGTGGACGAGGAGTGCCACGGCGCCCCCATCGCCGTCGCCATCGACGTCGGAACTCCGGGATGGCCGTGTACGCGCACATCGAGCGACGCGTACCGGTAAGGCACGCCCTCCTACTGCGAACTGTGCGCGCCTCGCTGTCGCTCCCGTTCCTGCGCCGTCCACTCAGCCCCCTCGCGGTTCAGCTGGTCGCGCCGGCGCCGCTCGTCGTCGGTGAGCGGCTTCGCGGCCTTCACGCCGTGAGGCCGGTCCGGCTCCCAGAGAGGGGCATCTTCGGGGCGAGAACGGCTGGCCACGGGTCGGTCCGCACGCGCCGCGCTCCCCGAGTCGTCGCCGGGCGTCGCGGCCGCCGGATGGAAGAGATCCCAGGGCGGAGAGCCCGAGCTCCTCCGGGCACTCGGCGGAGTCGTGGAGGGGGGATCGGGGGTTGGGGGAGGGGCTCCCACCGGATGGAGGAGGACAGGCCGGCCGCCCTCCTCCCGCCAGCGTGCGGCCGCGTCAGGTTGCCTCTGCCACTCCCCGACGGCGGAGCCGAGCCTGTCGAGAAGCGGCACCGCCGACGCTGGCAGGCTGTCCGGCTCGCGCGCCGTCGCCTCCTGGACGGCCCGGGCCGCGGTGAGGACCTGGTGCACCGTGACGGCATAGCTCGCTGCGTAGGTCGGGTCGGCGAGTTCGGCGACAGCTCCCGCGCGGGCGCCCTCGTCGGCGAGTTCCTGCTGGAGGTCTCGACCCTCCGTCCACCGAAAGACCGCCTGAGAGGCACGGAGAGAGGGGGCCGAGGCATTCCGCTACCCCCGGCCACCGGCCCTCAGCCGTGGGGCGGTGCGCAGTGAGGATTCTTTCGCCGTTCTTCGCACCATC
>PLTL01000401.1 GCA_003164475.1 Candidatus Dormiibacterota bacterium
CAGGGCCAGACCGGCGTGGGCCACCAGGTTGCTGTCATCGAAGGCGATGTCGAGATGGTGGGGCGTGTGAGAGACTTGCACCTGACAGGCGACCCCCTGCTGAGACGTTGGTTTCGATCAATTCCATTGTCCCAGTTGGATTGGTTGCCTGTCTTTGCGTCTGGACGCCTACCTCATCGGTGGATTCGGGCTAACGACTCCTGCCTGGTCCTGGCCAACGGGGCCGCCGGGGGGCCCGAGCTGGACGCGGGGAGCCCCGGAGCCGAGCTCCTGACGGCGGCCCTGGGCCAGATCCTGCAGGGGCTGGCCGAGCAGGTCGTAGCCGACGGCGAGGGTGCCACCAAGACCTTCGAGGTCCGGGTCTGCGGCGCCCTCGACGAGCGCCAGGCCCGGATGGCCGCGCGCACCGTCACCAGCTCGCCTCTGGTCAAGACGGCGATCCACGGGGGGGACCCCAACTGGGGCAGGATCCTGGCCGCGGTGGGGCGCAGTGGGGCTGAGCTGGCCCTGGATCGCTGCCGGCTGGCCATCGGCGGCTACGAGATGTTCGCCATGGGTCGGGTGACGGAGGCGCCTCTGGAGCAGGTGGCCCAGGCGCTAGGCCAGCCCAGGATTGCCATCGAGATCGACCTCGGGCTCGGCGACGGGGAGGCGACCGCCCTGGGCTGTGACCTCAGCCCGGAATACGTGAGGATCAACGCTGACTACTCAACCTGACCTCGCCGGTCACCTGGACCAGGCGGCCGCGCTGCGGCGCGCCGAGATCCTGGTCGAGGCGATCCCCTTCATCCGCCGCTTCCAGGACCAGTTCGTGGTGGTCAAGCTGGGTGGGTCTGCCATGGACGAGGGCTTGGCCCGGGAGACGGTGCTCCAGGACCTGGTGCTGCTGCGCTTCGTGGGAATGCGACCGGTGCTGGTCCACGGCGGCGGCAACGAGATCACCGCCATGGCCGGTGCCCTGGGGCTGGAGACGCAGTTCGTGGACGGCCTCCGGGTCACGGATGACAAGACCATGGAGGTGGCCAGGATGGTCCTCACTGGCAAGATCAATCCTGATCTGGTGGTCGCGATCCACCGCTTGGGAGGTCGGGCCATGGGGCTCTCCGGCGCGGACGGCCCCACCCTCCTGGTGCGGCGCCAGCTGGGCGCCAACGGCGAGGACCTGGGCCGGGTCGGCGAGGTGGATGAGGTGAACCCCGGTCCGGTCCTGACGATCGCGGAGGGGGGGATGATCCCGGTGGTCGCCTCGGTTGGGCTCGGCTACGACGGCCTCGCCTACAACGTCAACGCCGACGCTGTGGCGGCGGCCTTGGCTCAGGAGCTGCACGCTGGCAAGCTGCTCCTGCTCACCGATGTCCCTGGCGTCATGGACAGGGGCGGTGCCTTCCAGAGCCGGCTCACGGTGGAGGAGGCCGAGGCGCTGGGCCGGGACGGCTCCGCCTCCGACGGGATGATCCCCAAGCTCAAGGCCGCCTGCGGGGCGGCGCGCTCCGGGGTCACCGTGCACATCATTGATGGCCGCCAGCCTCACTCGCTCCTGCTCGAGCTCCTGACGGAGGCGGGGGTGGGGACGATGATCGACCCGGTCGTTGCCGATGGCTGAGCCGGGCCGGCTCCCGGTGCGGGCCCGGGCCGACGCGGTCATGCTCCCGACCTACAACCGGGTGCCCGTGACCCTGGTCAGGGGTTCCGGCTGCTACGTCGAGACCGACGACGGCCGGTGGCTCCTGGACCTGGTCGGGGGGATCGCGGTCAACGTCCTGGGTCACTGCCATCCGGAGGTGGTGGCGGCCGCCGCCGAGCAGCTCCAGCGCCTGATTCACACCAGCAACCTCTACTTCACCGAGCCCCAGCTGGAGCTGGCCGAGGCACTGACCGCCACCGCCTTCCCCTCCCGGGTCTTCCTCTGCAACAGCGGCGCCGAGGCCAACGAGGCGGCGATCAAGGTGGCCCGCAAGTGGGGCCAGCTCAACCGGGATGGCGCCTACCACATCCTCACCCTCGAGGGAGCGTTCCACGGCCGCACCCTGGCCACTCTCGCGGCCACCGGCAACGCTCACTACAGCGATCCCTTCAGGCCGCTCCCGGACGGCTTCCGGCAGATCCGAAAGGGGGACCTGGGGGTGGTGGAAGCGGCCCTGGCGGATCCGTTGCGTCCGGCGGTGGCGGTGCTGGTGGAGCCGATCCAGGGGGAGAGCGGTGTCTTCGTCCTCGGGGACGACTACCTCCGCCAGCTGCGCGCTCTCTGCGACCGCTACCGGGCCCTGCTCATCGTGGACGAGGTCCAGTGCGGGATGGGCCGCTCGGGCACCATGTGGGCCCACGAGCAGGCCGGCATCCGGCCCGACATGATGACCGTGGCCAAGGGGATAGCCGGGGGACTTCCGCTAGGGGCTGTCCTGGTCGGGGAACGCGCCGACGTCCTGGTGCCCGGGGATCATGGCAGCACCTTCGGGGGGAACCCGGTGGCCTGCGCGGCGGCCTGTGCTGTGCTCAAGGTGATCCAGCGGGAGCACCTGCCCGAGCGGGCGGCGGGGATCGGGGGGCGGCTGAGCTCCGAGCTCCAGGGGCTGGCTAGGGACGGTCTCCCGATCGCGGAGGTCCGTGGCCGAGGGCTCCTGGTGGGCATCGGGCTCAGCCAGCCCCTGGCTCAGGAGACCGCCCGGATCGCCCTCGACGAGGGGATCCTCGTCAATCCGATCGGTGGCCGGACCATACGGATCGCCCCCGCTCTGACCATCGGGGAAGAGGAGGCCGCGCTGGCGGTGGCCGGCATGGGGCGGGCCCTGGCGCGGGCCCAGCAGGCTGGTGCCGGCATATGAGCGCACCGATGGGCCGAGCCTCTCGCCAGTCGGTGATCCTGGAGCTGCTCCGGAGCCATCCGGTGCAGAGCCAGGCCCAGCTGGCGGAGGAGCTGCACCGGCGCCGCATCGCCGTGACCCAGGCGACCATCAGCCGCGACCTGCGCCAGCTGCGGGTGGCCCGAGTCACGGCGCCGGAAGGACCGCGATACCTGCCCCCTGCCGATGTCTCGGACGCCGAGGCCCAGCTTCAGGTGCTGCTGGCTAGCCACCTGAGCCACCTCGAGGTGGTCGGCACGATCCTGGTGCTGCGGACTCCCGCCGGGGGAGCCCAGATGGTGGCGGCCGCCGTCGACGCCCTGGCGCTGCCCGAGATCGCCGGCACCGTCGCCGGGGACGACACCGTCTTCGTGCTGGCCCGCACCCGCGGCGGCGCCGGGGCGGTAGAGCGGCGGCTCCGGGAGGCCCGCGAGCGCGGCCGCCGATGGGGCTGACCGCCGCCGCCCGGCCCCCGTTCTGAAACCTGGAGGTGGATTGTGACTGAGTCGAGCCGGCCGCGCTGCGTTCTCGCCTTCTCCGGCGGCCTGGACACCACCGTGGCGGTTCACTGGCTGACTCGCTCTCGAGGATTCGAGGTGGTGACGCTCTCCGCCGACCTGGGGGATACCTCGGACCCCGAGCTGCTCCAGCGCCGCGCCCTCGGGGCGGGAGCGGTTGCCGCCCACGTGGTGGACGCCAAGCAGCTGTTCCTCACCAACTTCGTCTGGCCCACTCTCCAGGCGGGAGCGCTCTACCAGGGGGTCTACCCGCTGGCCACCGCGCTGGGGCGCCCGCTGATCGCCCGGCTGCTGGTGGAGGTGGCCCGTGAGGTGGGGGCCTCGGCAGTGGCCCACGGCTGCACCGCCAAGGGCAACGACCAGGTGCGATTCGACGTGGCGGTCGGCGCGCTGGCACCGGGCATGGAGGTGGTGGCGCCCCTGCGAGAGTGGAGGACGGGGCGGAGCGAAGAGATCGTCTACGCCGCCGAGCACCACCTGGACGTCACCGCGACCGGGGAGAGTCCCTACAGCATCGACGCCAACCTCTGGGGTCGGAGCGTCGAGACCGGGGTGCTGGAAGATCCCTGGATCGAGCCCCCCAGGGACGCCTTCGCCTGGACCAGTGACCCCGGGGACGCCCCCAGTTCCGGCACCGAGCTGGAGCTCGGCTTCGAGCGGGGGATTCCGACCAGGCTCGATGGCGAGGAGCTGGATCCGGTGGTCCTGGTGACCCGGCTCAACCAGCTCGCCGGGGAGCACGGGGTGGGGCGGATCGACCACGTCGAGGACCGCCTGGTGGGGATCAAGTCCCGCGAGTTGTACGAGGCCCCGGCAGCGGTGGTGCTCGACACTGCCCACCGGGCCCTCGAGTCGCTGACGATCTCCCGGGACGTTCTCCGCTTCAAGCGCCTGGTCGCGGATGAGTGGGCCCAGCTCACCTACGACGGCCTCTGGTTCTCGGCGCTGCGCCAGAGCCTGGGCACCTTCGTCGCCTCCACCCAGCAGTTCGTCGACGGGGATGTCCGGCTGCGGCTGCGCCAGGGGTCGATCCAACTGCTGGGGCGGCGCAGTGCCCGTTCCCTGTACCGCCGCGACCTTGCCACCTACGAGCTGGCCGGGGACAACTTCCAGCATGAGGTTGCGGCGGGCTTCCTGACCATCTTCGGGCTGCCGTTGCGAACCCAGGCGGCGGTCCAGGGCAACCTCTGGGAGGGGTCCCGGCCGCTGCTTGCCTCGATGCCGAGGAGGATTGCTGAGGGCCGGACCGACCTGGCGGCGAGCGAAGGTGCCGGGCCGCACTGACCGGGGGCGACGCCCGGCTGCGGGAACACCATCCAAGGCCTGGGAGGGCAGGCTGCCCGGTGGCTCCGAGCCTGCGCTGGAGGAGTTCAGCAGCTCCCTGGCCGGGGACCGGCAGATGGCAGCCCAGGACATCGCTGGCTCGCGCGCCCACGCGCGCGGGCTGGAGCGGGCGGGACTGATCGATCAGCGGAGCCTGCGCGCGATTGAGCGTGGGCTGGCCAAGGTCTCCCGGGAGCTGGCCCAGGGCGATTTCGCCTTCCTGCCGGTGGATGAGGACATCCACATGGCGGTGGAGCGGCGGCTGACCGAGCTGGTGGGGGAGCCGGGACAGCGGCTCCACACCGGGCGCAGCCGCAACGACCAGGTGGTGCTCGACCTGCGGCTCTGGTGCCGGGCGGCCACCTGCGAGCTGGTGGAGGGCGTGGCCGAGCTTCAGGGGGTGCTGCTCCGCCGGGCTCGCCAGAACCGGGAGGCTCTGCTGCCCGGCTACACACATCTGCAGCGGGCCCAGCCGGTCCACCTGGCTCACCATCTCCTGGCCTACTTCGCCATGCTGGATCGGGACCAGGGCCGGCTCCAGGACGCCGACCGCCGGACCGACTCCTCACCCCTGGGCGCGGCGGCCCTGGCCGGGACAACTCTGGCGGTGGACCGCGGCCGGGTGGCCCGGGAGCTGGGTTTCAGTGCGGTCTCCAGCAACAGCCTCGACGCGGTCTCGGACCGAGACTTCGTGGCCGAGCTGACCTTCACCTGCGCGCTGATCGCGGTCCACCTCTCGCGGCTGGCCGAGGATCTGGTCATCTGGAACAGCCGGGAGTTCTCCTTCGTGACCCTGCCCGACAGCTGGGCCACCGGCTCCAGCCTGATGCCCCAGAAGAAGAACCCGGACGTCCTGGAGCTCGTTCGGGGCAGGGCGGGAAGGCCGATCGCGGCCCTGGTCGGGGTGCTCACCGTGCTCAAAGGACTGCCAATGAGCTACGACCGCGACCTCCAGGAGGATCGCCAGCACCTCTTCCCGGCGGTGACCTCGGTGAAGGAGAGCCTCACCGTGTTGAGCGGCCTGCTGGCGGCCATCCGCTTCAACTCCAAGGCCATGGCCAGCTCGGCTGCGGACCCGGAGCTGATGGCGACCGACCTCGCCGAGCAGCTGGTTCGGACCGGGGTACCCTTCCGGCTCGCCCACAGCAGGGTGGCCGCGATGGTCCGCGAGGCCGAGACCAGGCGGGTGCCGATGGACCAGCTGGTCCGGGAGTCCTGGCGGCGGCTGGGCCTCGGGTCCGAGGCGGAGGCGCGGGCGCTCCTCGACCCCCGGGGCTCGCTGGCACTGCGGGACCAGCCCGGCTCGCCTGGGCCCGGGCCCACCGCGGCCGGGCTCGCCGACGCCGCCCGCGCCGTCACCCGGCACCGGAACTGGGCTAGGGCGGTGCGACGGCGCCTGCCCGCCTGAAGGTGGCGAACCTCACGGCCTTGGGGCGAAGGGCGGCGGCCCGGTAACACCCGGCCCGGAGGACGCGGCCAGATCCCTCCTGGCGCCGCGGTCGCGCAGGCCGCTCGAGCGGCGCCGCCGAGCTGGTCACCCCGGCCGCTTGCGGCCGAGCAGTCCGGTCAGATCGTCGTGGGCCCGGCTCGCGGCCGCCCCCAGCTCTTCTCGCTGGGCGGGAATGTGCCGGGCCTTCGGCCGGCGACTAGGCCGGGGTCTGTGGTCTGCATCCGCGGGCGTCGCGCCAGGGTTCGGTCTCGGCGTCAGTCCTCCGGGTCGGGGTCCGGGAGCGGCTCGGAGAAGTTACCCAGCAGTGAGAGACTGCCCTCTTCCCAGGAGAAGATCGCACCGCAGCCGGGGCACTCCAGGTCCGCGCCCGGTTCGTGGTCCTCAGGCGGGCGCAGGGAGGCGCTGCAGGCAGGACAGCGCAGCGTGGCCGGCGGTGCGTACCCGGTGTCGCGGGCGCGGGCGCGGGCGGCGGCCGCTAGGTCGATGGCGATCGCGGCGCACTCGGCGCAGCGGAAGGCCGCCTCGCCATCCCGATGCTCCAGGTAGTGCCCGCTTTCGTCCACGAAGACCGCGGCGCCCAGCAGCTCGAACCGACCGCCGCGGCAACCCGATGGGCAGACCAGGTGACGCCTGGTCGGGGTGCCCAACTGTCAGCCCTCTCCGGAGGTGAAGTTGGGCCGCTGCCAACCGCCGGGGCCCTCACCAGCTTTGAGGAGTTCCTCGAACAGCTCGTCGAGATCCGCCTGAGTGAACAGGTCGGCCACCCGGGTCCGGAGCTTGGCCGCGCCGTCACAGCCTTTGATGGCCCAGGCCACGAACTTGCGGCTGAGTCGCACCCCGCGCCGCTCGCCGTGGTAGGTGGCCAGGGTGTCCCAGTGGCGCTTGGCCAGCCGAAGCCGCTCGTCGAAACTGGGCTCCGGCCCCGGCTCGCCCCGCTCCAGCTGGTGCACGGCCCGCTCCAGGAAGTTCCAGTCTCCCAGCATGCCCCGGGCCACCACCACCCCGTCCACCGCTCCGGCGCGAATCCGCTCCTCGATCAGCCGGGTGTCGCGGACATCACCGGAGCCCAGCACCGGGATGTGGTCCACCGCCTCCTTGACCCTGGCGATCTGGTCCCAGTCGGCGACCCCCGTGTACTTCTGACAGCGGGTGCGGCCATGGACCGTGACCGCCGCGGCACCGACCGCCTCCAGGGCCCGGGCCAGCTCCGGTGCGTTGATGGATGGCTGGTCCCAGCCCAGCCGCATCTTGGCGGTGACCGGGACGCCGACCGCCTCGACCATCGCTGCCACCACCGCCGCAGCCTGGTCGATCTGCCGCGCCAGGGCCGCTCCCGACCCCAGCCGGACCACCTTGGGCACCGGACAGCCCAGGTTGACGTCGACCATCTGGGCCCCCTGGGCGATGCATATCTGGGCCGCGTCCGCCATCATCCGGGGGTCGTTGCCCACCAGTTGGGCGGCCACCGGGCTCTCCTCGGGCCCGAGGTCGAGCAGCCGTTTGGCGACCTCCCCCGGGGCGCGGACCAGGGCCGCCGCAGCCGTCATCTCGGTGCAGGTGAGCCCTGCCCCCAACTCCCTGGCGAGGGCCCGGAAGGGACGGTCAGTGATCCCCACCATGGGCGCGATGAAGATTGGCGTGGACAGTTCCATCGGCCCGATCCTGAGGGCCAACCGGCGCTTGGTCGGCTTGGGGGCGGTGCTGGCGGTCAAGGAAGCTTCACTCTCCAGTGCGGTTGGGCGCAGGGCCCGGGGAACGTCACCAAGCAGTGGCAGCCGAGCCCATGATGGCCCAAATGGCGCCGGGCCGGGAGCTTCCCCTCCCTAGAGGTGGCTCAACACCAGGAGCAGCAGCCCGATCCCGCCGAGGGCCATCGCCGCCGTCCCGGCGAGGCAGCAGCCAGCGGGCAGGAGGCAGCAGCCGGTGGGCAGCAGGCAGCAGCCCTCCCGTATCGGGAAGGCGCGGCGGAAGCCATACCGGCGTGCGTAGCGAGGAGGCACGTCCTCATGATCCCACCTGCTGGCCCCGCCGCGGGGCTGGGGCGGCGGCGGGCGGGATTATAGTCGGCACGACCGAGTCACCGCCCGAGTTCCGCCGAGGGAGCCCCATGCTGCTCGCCATCGACGTCGGCAACTCCAACCTGACCCTGGGGATATTCGTCGGCGAGGAGCTCCGAACCCACGGCCGCTTCGCCACCAGGATTGATGCCACCCCGGACGAGCTCGGGGGCCAGCTGCTGACCTTCCTCAGCCAGCGGAAGCTGGCCGAGCGGATCGAGGCGATCGCGGTCAGCACCGTGGTCCCCAGCCTCAGCCAGCCGCTGGCGGAGATGGCCAGGAGCTACTTCGGGGTGGAGGCAATGCTGGTGGGCCCCGGGACCCGGACCGGCATCGAGATCCACTACGACCCTCCCCGGGACGTGGGTGCCGACCGGATCGCCACGGCGGTGGGGGTCTTCCACCGCTACGGCGGGCCGGCCATCATGGTCAGTTTCGGCACCGCCACCGTCTTCGACGCCATCGACGACCAGGGCAGCTACCTGGGGGGCGCCATTGCCCCCGGGTTGCAGCTCTCGGTCGACGGGCTCTTCGCCAGGGCGGCCCGCCTCCCCAGGGTGGACCTGGTGGCGCCTCCCCGGGTACTGGGCCGGACCACGGTCACCTCGATGCAAGCCGGAATTATGTATGGGGCGGCAGCCCAGGCGGAGGGCATGATTGCCCGGATCCGGGAGGAGGTCCCCGGCCAGCCCAAGGTGGTCGCCACCGGGGGGCTGGCCCCACTGGTGTCCCCGCTGGTGCGGGGGGTGGACGTCGTCGACCCGCTGGTCTTGCTGGAGGGGCTACGCGTGCTGGAAGTTCTCAACCGGGGCCACAGCTGAGCCCGGGGCAAAAAAAAGGGCGTCCCCCGAAAGGGACGCCCCGAGAGGGGGGGGCGATGTTGAAGACTCCTGGAAGCGATCTCAGTGAGCCACTGCTAGCCTAGCACCGAAAATGGGGGCAGGCAAATTCCGAAGTGATGAAGGAACCAACACGGTATTGTGGCGGTCGGCCGTGCCCCCGACGCTGACGGCGCCGCCGACCGACCGTCTCATCTGATTTCCGGGGAGCCGCCGGGGCTGGCAGGGGCGAGGCTTCGAGCGGCCCGGGAGCCGCATCCCTCGCCAACCGCTGCTGCGGGCTTGCCCGGAGGTCGTCCGGCCGCTAGACTCCCATTTCCTAGCCGCTGCCGGGAGTCACCGGTGCGAGACGCGGTAGTTGCGCCGGTGCAGACCGGCGAGGAGCGAGAGGAAACGATGCAAGAGAAGCCGGTACTCCTTACCCAAGCGGGTCTTGCGAAGTTGCGCGAGGAGCTGAGCCATCTGGTCAACAAGCGGCGGCCGGAGATCGCCCAGCGGATCAAGATGGCCAAGGAATTCGGCGACCTGACGGAGAACGCCGAGTACGAGGACGCCAAGAACGAGCAGGGTTTCGTCGAGGGACGCATCCTCACCCTGGAGCAGATGATCCGCAACGCCAGCATCATCGAGACCGATGAGCACACCGACGGATCGGTGCAGCTGGGCTCGTCGGTGAAGGTCAAGGACGACTTCGGGGAGATGACGTACACCATCGTGGGACCGGCCGAGGCCGATGCCGGGTCGGGCCGGATCTCCCTGGAGTCGCCGGTTGGCAAGGCGCTTCTGGGCCGCCGCCCCGGCGAGGAGATCAGCGTGGAGACGCCGGGAGGCTCCCGCCAGGTCCAGATCCTCAAGGTGGCGTGACCCAGCCACCGCCAACAGGCGGTAGGGCGCTCGCCGAGGTCATGGGCGAGCGCAGGCGGAAGGCCGAGCGGCTGAGGCAGTCGGGAATCCTTCCCTGGGGCACGGACTTCCAGCCCAGCCTCAGTAGCGCCGAGGCCGCTCGCCGGGCGCCCGCGGAGCCCGGCCAGCTGGGGGAGCACGCCAGCGTGGCCGGGAGGATCCTCCGACTGCGCTCCTCGGGGGGGATCGCCTTCGCCGACTGCAGCGACGAGAGCGGGAGCATCCAGCTGATGGCCGCCCGGGAGGACGGGGACGGCACCCTGGTGGAGCAGATGGAGCAGCTCGACCACGGCGACATCGTGGGGGCCGAGGGGAGACTGACCCGCACCCGCCGCGGGGAGCCGTCAGTGCGTCTGGAGCGGCTCACCATCCTGGCCAAGGCGCTGCGTCCGCCTGCCGCCAAGCACCGGGGAGTGGTCGACGTCGAGCAGCGCTATCGACGCCGCTACCTGGATCTGCTCTCCGATCCGTCCCGGCGGGAGATCTTCCGGCAGCGCACCGAGGTCATCCGGTCGCTGCGCCGGGTGCTCGATGGACGCGGCTTCATGGAGGTGGAGACCCCGATTCTCCAGCCGATCCCGGGTGGGGGCGAGGCGCGGCCGTTCGGCACCCACTACAACTCCCTCGACGCTGACTTCTATCTCCGGATCGCCCTCGAGCTTCACCTGAAGCGGCTCCTGGTGGCCGGCTTCGAGCGTGTCTATGAGATCGGCCGGACCTTTCGCAACGAGGGCCTCTCTCCTCGGCACAACCCCGAGTTCACCCTGCTGGAGGCCTACCAGGCCTACGGCAACCTCGACTCCATGCGCGAGCTCTGTCAGGCGCTGGTTCAAGCTGCGGCGGAGGTCACGCGGCCGGGTGCGGGGGTGCCGTCCCAACAGGTGGGGATCTCGCTCGATCCCCCCTACCCCTCCCGGTCCATGGTCGACCTGGTCAGGCAGCACACCGGGTTGGACCCGGATCGGCTCTGGGGTGACCCTGAGCGGTTCCGGCAGGAGGCTGCGCGGCTCCATGTCGAGCTCGCTGGCGAGCTCTCCTCGGGCCTGGTGCTGTTCGCTGTCCACGACCAGCTGGTGGTGCCTCAACTCTCGGGCCCGGTGTTTGTCACCGACTACCCGATCGAGGTCTCGCCTCTGGCCCGGGTGGGGCGGGACCCCCGGTTCGTGGAGCGGTTCGAACTGGTGGTGGCGGGTCGGGAGCTGGCCAACGCCTTCTCCGAGCTCAACGACCCGCTGGAACAGCGACGGCGCATGGAGGAGCAGGCGCGGCTCCGGGCCGCCGGGGACGTCGAAGCCCATGCCTTCGACGAAGACTTCGTCCAGGCTCTTGAGCATGGGATGCCACCGGCCGGGGGGATCGGCATCGGAGTCGACCGGCTGGTGATGCTGGTGACAGGGGCCCAGAGCATCCGGGACGTGCTGCTCTTCCCGGCGCTGCGCCCGATCAGGGGCGGCGAGGCGCCTGACCCCCAGACCTGCTCCCCCACCCCGCCCGTCTAACCTTGGGCTGATGCTGGCGCTCAACTTCATCCGCGAGAATCCGGAGCTCGTCCGGGACGGCGCCCGGCGCAAGGGCGAGCCGGCCCCGGTGGACGAGATCCTCGAGCTTGACCGGGAGCACCGCCGGCTCCTGGGGGAGGAGGAGGCTGCCCGGGGCGAGATGAACGCCCGCTCAGCCACGCGAGATTCTGGGGAGTCGGCCCGGGGGCGGGCGGAGCTGGGCCGTCTCAAGGTGACGATCCAGGAGCTGCAGCAGCGGCGCAAGCTGGTTCAGGTGCAGCTGGAGCAGCAGCTCCTGCTGGTGCCCAATCTGCCCCACGACTCGGTCCCCGACGGCGCCTCGGACGAGGAGAACGTGGTGGTGCGGAGCTGGGGCGAGCCACCTCGGTTCGACTTTATCCCGAGGACCCACTACGAACTCGGCGAGGCCCTGGGGATCTTTGACTTCGAGCGTGCCGTCAAGATCGCCGGCAGCCGCTTCGCCGTGCTCAGAGGAGCGGGCGCCAGGCTGGAACGGGCGCTCAGCTGGCTGATGCTGGACCTCGCCACCAAGGAGCACGGCTACACCGAGGTCTCGCCCCCCTACCTGGTCAGCCGGGACTGCATGATCGGCACCGGCAACCTGCCCAAGTTCGAGGAAGACGCGTTCCACGTGGTTGAGGGTGACCGTTTCCTCATCCCGACCGCCGAGGTGCCGGTGACCAACCTCTACCGGGACGAGATCCTCGCCGCCGAACAGCTCCCCATCCGGCACGTGGCCTTCACCCCCTGCTGGCGGAGTGAGGCGGGGGCACCGGGGAAGGACACTCGGGGCTACCTCCGGCTGCACCAGTTCTCCAAGGTGGAGCTGGTGAAGTTCGTCAGGCCCGAGGGTTCGCTGGAGGAGCTGGAATCGCTGGTCGCCGATGCCGAGTCGGTGCTCCAGGCCCTGGGGCTGCCCTACCGGGTCCGCCTGATGTGCGCCGGGGACATGGGCTTCGCCCAGTGGAAGAAGTACGACCTGGACGCCTGGGCGCCGGGCCTCGGCCGCTTCCTCGAGGTCTCCTCATGCTCGGTATTCGGAGACTTCCAGGCCCGCCGGGCGGGGATCCGCTTCCGGGCCGGCCAGGCCAAGCCGGAGTTCGTTCACACCCTCAACGGCAGTGCTCTGGCGCTGCCCCGAACCTTCGACTGCCTCCTCGAGACCTACCAGACGGAACGCGGCACCGTAGAACTTCCCAAGGTGCTCTGGCCTTACCTCGGAGGGTTGACCGAGATCTCCTGAGCGCCCGACGCTCGACGAGGGGAGTCGCCGGGTGGCACGGGGAGTGACGGTGTCTCAGCCCGACTCGGAGCGGGGGGATGTCAGGAGCTGAGCTGCGCCCTCGTCGCGCGGGAGCGATCCTGGCCGAGACCCGCTTTCTGGTCTTCGCCGCTGGCCAGGGGGTCTCGGCGATAGGGGACGGCGTCTCGCTGGTGGCGCTGGCCTGGACCGCCCTCAACCTTACCCACTCGGCCGTCTACCTGGGCCTGCTGCTGACCACCAGCGCCCTGCCGCGGGCCATCCTGATGCTGGCCGGGGGGGTCTTGGTGGATCGCTGGGGGGCCCGCCGGGTGATCTTGGGCAGCGACCTCAGCCGGGCCGTGCTGGTCTCTGGACTGGCCGCGCTGCTGCTGCTGGGCCACAGTTCCATCGCCGCCCTCTTCGTCGTCGCGGGGGCCTTCGGGGTCTTCGACGCCCTCTTCTACCCGGCCACCACCGCGATCGTCCCGGTGCTGGTCAGCCCGGAGCAGCTCTCCGCTGCCAACGGGGTCTGGCAGGTGGTTGTGCAGGGGTCGGTGATGGTGGGCCCGCCGCTGGGCGGGGCGATCGTGGGCCTGTTCGGTCCCGGCCTAGCGTTCGCCACCGACGGAGCGAGCTTTCTGGTGGCGTTCGGCGCTCTGCTGGCGATTCGCGCCGGCCTGCTGTCCTCCCCGGCAGTCGGCCAAGCCCTTGCCCCGGGGACGAGCAGTTTCCGCAGCGAGCTGGCGTCGGGTATCCGGGCAGCCCTGGCCGACCCGTTCCTGCGGGCCCTGCTCCCTCTGGTGGCAGCGATCAACCTGGCGGTCGGCGGTCCCCTCGATGTCGGGTTTCCCCTCCTCGCTCGGGCCCAGCACTGGGGCGTGGGAGGCTACGGGCTGCTCTTCGGCGGCCTCGGAGCGGGGCTGCTGCTGGGAGGGCTGGCGATGGGTGCCGGCCTGAGGTTTCCCCGCCCAGGCGTCAGCGTGGTGGGAATGGCCGCGGCCGGCGGGCTCCTGATGGCGCCTTTGGGGGTGACTCGGTCGCTCGGGCTGGCGGTGGTCATCTCTGGCGTCATCGGTGGCCTCGCCGCCGTCGCCAACGTCTCCATCATTACCCTGATTCAGGCCAAGGCCCCGCCGCACCTGCTGGGCCGGCTCTCCAGCGTCCTGATGTTCTCCAGCGTGAGCCTGACGCCGGCCTCCTATGCCATCTCCGGCGGTGTGGCGCGGGCCATCGGGGTCGGCGGGCTGTTCCTGGCCGGGGCGGCCCTGCTGGTGGCGGTGGCCGTGGTGGCCCTGGTCTCGCCTGCCATCCGAGGCGAGCGGACCGCAGGTCCCATCTCAGAATGAGGGGCCCGGTCCCGCTCCACCGGACCTGCCGCCGGAAGCGGGAGCCGGCCTGATCCGCGGCCGCCGGGAGAACCAGCCGGGGCTGAGACAATGTGCCCTCGTGAGGGGGTTCCGATAGCGATGACGGCGACGAGGACATTCCGGCTGGTGGCGGAGGTCAGCAGCGATGACCCGAGCCGGCTGAGAGCTGTGCTGGAGGAGTTCATCGGTGGCCCGGTGCTGCCGGAGCCCCGTGGCTATCGAGTGGAGGGGACCGTGCTCGGCGACAGTGCCCGCGACCTCAACCGGCAGCTGCTCACAGCCCTGCGCAGGGTGGAGCGCCGCACCCGACTGCGCTCTGCGTGGACCGCCGATGGGGTGACGGAGCGTTTCTTCGACTACGCCTCCAGGGGGTCCCGCCCGGCCGATTGATTCCCGGGCCGGGCCCGGTGAGCGGGGCTGGCGACCTCACCAGGCTTGGCAAGGCGCACTCACCGAGTGCCTCCGCCCAGGGTGCAGGCTCAGCCTGACGAGTCGGTGCTGGACTGTGGAATCGTCACTCGCCGGCGCTCCGCTTCCGGGTCTGCTACCGTGACTTCCCGTGGGAGCATTGCTAGCGCTGGTAGTAATCGTGCTGGTGGTGCTGGGCCTGGCCCGGGCTACCATCCGGGTGGTCCAGCAGGGACAGAAGGGGGTCGTGAAGCGGCTGGGCCGTTTCCACGTGACCCACAATCCAGGGCTGGTGTTCATGCTCCCGATCATGGACAGCATGATCCGCGTCGACATGCGTGAGGTGCCCCGCCGCGGTGACAAGCAGGACGTGATCACCAAGGACAACGTCGCGGTGGGGGTGAGCGCCACCATCTTCCACCAGGTGATCGACGTCAACAAGGCCCTCTTCGAGGTCCAGGACTATCAGGTGGCCATCGATCAGATCAGCCGCACCGCGCTGCGAGCCGTCTTCGGAACGATGAGCTTGGACGAAGCACTCTCGGAGCGGCAGCGGATCAACGCCGACCTGGCAGCTCACATCGCTGACGCCACTGAGAAGTGGGGGGTGAGGGTCAACCGGATCGAGGTTCTGGACATCATCCCGCCGACCAACATCCTGCGGGCGATGGAGGAGCAGAAGGAGGCCGACCAGCACAAGCGCTCGGTGATCCTCCAGTCTGAAGGCGACAAGCAGGCGGCCATCAACCAGGCCGAGGGCGAGGCTCAGGCCAACATCACCAGGGCCACCGCGCAGCGGCAGGCGACGGTCCTGGCCGCTGAGGGTCGCAAGCAGGCCCAGATTCTGGAGGCCGAGGGCAACCAGGAGGCCCAGAGGCTCGACGCCCTGGGTGAGGCCGCTGCCATCGGGGCCGTCTTCGATGCCATCCACCAGGGCCAGGCGACCCCGGACGTCCTCGCCTTCTGGCAGCTCAAGAACTTGGCCAGGCTGGCCGAAAGCTCCAACTCCAAGTTGGTGGTCCCGGCCGACTTCGCCGGACTGATGGGCGCCGCCAAAGCGCTCGTGATGGCGACCGAGTCGGAACCCGACCCCAGCTCCGCTCCCGGCGTCGCCAAGGACAAAGCGGTGCCGGCGGCACCGGCGCAGCCGACCCCGACCCGGGCGGTGCCCGGTGGGGTCAGACGCGCCAGGAGCCGGTAGGCGCGGGGCGGTCGACTCAAGGTCCGGGGTGAGGGCCGGCCGTGATCAATGGCATCGAGGGCATGGTGGGTGAGGAGGCCGTGGTCTCCGTCGCCATACCGGGCAGGATCCACCTGGGTGCGGTCCGGGCCCGCGGCGAGGAGTGGCCCGCGCTCAGCGCCGCCGGTGACCCGATCCCCGCGGGCGTGATCGTGCTGGTCCTGGAGGTGCGGGGAGGCCACCTGATAGTCACCCCGAGCGAGGCTTAGGGCCCCAGAGGGAACCGGGTCGGCTGTGGCGGCGTTCGGGCAGGCTGCAGAGCAAGAGGCCGCTGGCTTGTGCTGGTTCCAGGGCCGTGGCTGGGATCCAGGGGCGGGCCCGGTGGAGGGCCGATAGTCCCGGTTGGTGGGGAACAATGACGGCACGGCCGGCGCCGGCGAGCCGGGGTGGCGCCAGCTGCCACGAAGAGGTGGCAGCCCTAGGCGCTCTCCGAGGCCAGTTGCCTGCCAGCGGATCCTCACCGGTCCGGCCCAACAGCCGCTGTCGCCCTGACGGTAGATCGCTATTCTCATCTGGCCGTGGCGACGTACCAGGAGGAGGCCACTGTCGGCGATGAGGCCCTAGAGGAGGCGACTCCGCCTTGCCTCCGGTCCGCTGCCAGGCCTGCTTCTGTGGGCCAAAAGGCCCGCGGACCAGGACCATTGATCTCGGCGCCACTCTCGGAGGGATGGCAGAGCGGTTGATTGCGGCGGTCTTGAAAACCGCTGGGGCCGCAAGGCTCTCGGGGGTTCGAATCCCTCTCCCTCCGCCATTTGGAGGGGGTATAGCGTAGAGCACGGAAGTAGCACACTCTGGTCACCCACGTGGGCCGGGTCACCCCACCAACCGCCGCTTGGCTGAGAGGTGGTCCCTACCGTCACGCAGCCTGACGGTCGCGAGGGCCATCGCCACCACCCGCTCCTCCGGCCAGGGCGCCAGCTGGTTGGGTATCCGCGGTCGGCGCCGCTCCTTCCCCTCAGGATCTCCAGCCCCTGGCGCTCCACCAGCGGCCCCTAGCGGTAGTACCAGGAGCGGTGGTGCCACAACTCCCGGCACGCTCTCGCCACCCCAACCTCGCGGGCCCTGGTGAAGAGCCGCTTCCGATGGCGGAAGATCAGGCCATCACTAGTCACGGCGGTCCCCTCCTTCAGGACTTGAACACCCGAAGGATGGGCCGCCGTCCCTTTCCCTGCGAACCCCCTCAGCGGCGCACGCGTCTACAGAGCTTGTGAGCCGTTCACCCTAAAGGTCTCTCACTGGCACTGGCCACTGACATTCCCAACTTCCCCTGAGGAGTCGAGCCGCCATCGTCGTCAAGCGCCATCCGCTAGTGCGTCTGCCCAGGTGTAGGAATATGGCTGAGGGTTAGTGGTGGCTATAAAGATCACGGAGCAAGATAGAGTTGGATAACCATTATAGCTCCAAGGAACGCAAGCCGCACCCATTTGAATCGTGTAGCCGGTGTAGTCGCTCGTATTCCATTGCATTAGGATGTTCTCACGGTGACCCCAGCATCCACTGGTATTGCCAGGTACAGCATTGCCGCCGGCGACGTTGATCTCCGTGGCGTAACGATCGTTATACATGTATTGGAAGTCATCGTAGACGGTATTGCCGCCACCGGCCCAATTAGAAGCAAAAGAGTCGTTGGAATTGGGGTCGTTCGGGTCTGTGGCAGCTGTTGCGCCCTGATTGGCATAGCTGTCGGCCTGTGCGGTCAACCCTCAAATCGGCGGCAAATCCCGTAGTACGCGCTCCTCGTTGACTAGGATGAATTGCTGCTGGTCATAGGGTAGACTCCAAAAGTTAGTGGGGAGTGTCATAGTGGATAGTCCCTCTGCCACTTCAGCGTTGTCAACGGCAATGATTGAGTCGGTTTCACATTCACTTGAAGTCCAACCATAATAATCGCAGTATTTGTAGGTTGCGGTGTCTAATGCTGAGTCATTGTTGGCTGGATTACCGACATCGAAGGGAGTGGGCGTGGGGGCGGCTTGAGGTGTCCGACGGACAATCGTAAACGTAAACATAGGCGAAGTTACAACACGCCTACTCCCGACCACGCGTAGCTGTGCTACATAAGAATAAGTGCCCGCAGACAATCCTTGGGTATTCTCCTCCCAGGTCACATATACATTGTTGAGATTGTCGGGCGTGCCCCAATCCGTTCCCGACTGATAGGTGGGATTACTCCCCGTCTGCAATATCCGCACATAGGCGTTCACATCACATCCAGTTACCACCTTATATTTGAATTGCATGCCAGCATAAAGCGGTGAAGGCACGTTAGCTGTCAGCTGCAGCGCCCCGCAACCAGTCGACTGTGTAGTCTGACTAGCATAAACTACTACACTGGCCATGCCAGCCAGCAGCGCCAAGCTAACTACAGCAGCCCAAATCTGGGCAGTGCGCGACCAGCGCGGCGGTGACCTGGGCGGCTGGCTATCACTCGACGCGGTGATCGGCGCCTCTACAACTAAGGCCGACGTGGCAGTGGCTGGAGCATCCACAATGTCCTCGGCCTGCCCGTCACCCGAGATAGAGGGACTTGGAGTCTCCGTGGGCTGACTCACTGTCATCGCCGGGGACGAGCCCTTGTCAATAGTTGTGGAAACTTCCTCCAGGCGAATGACGCCTTTGGGGTGAGTTACGCGGCCTGATCCTCCTGTGTGGGCTGGACGAGGTGGAGCCTCCCGTCGACGAAGCGGTGGCCGGCGAGCAGCAGCGTGAGCTGGTTGGGAGCGTTGATGGTCCGCCAGTTGGTCGACAGCCGGCAGACGAGCTTGAAGACCAGGTAGAGCGCGTTCTCGCGGACGCGCATCCGCTTGGTCCCGTTGGTGCGCAGCTTCACGCCGTCGAACACGGACTCGATCGGGTTGGACGTCTTCAGATGCTGCCAGTGCTCCTGGGGGAAGTCGTAGAAGGCGACCATGGCCTCCCAGTCGCGCTCCAGGTGAGGGGACCCCAGTAGCTGGTCCAGGTCGTATGTGGGTCACTGGATGGTAGCCGGAGACCACTGGCTAGCGTACTGAGCGGGCGGAAGCCACTTCAAGGCGCTGTGTGGTCTGTAAGTGTTGTAGTCGTGGCGCCAGTCTTCGTAGAGGATCCGGGCTTCCATGATCGAGTGGAAGATCTCCCGGGCGAAGAGCTCGTCACGGGCCCGGCTGTTGAAGCTCTCCACATAGGGGTTCTGCCATGGCGAGCCCGGGTCAATGTAGGCGGCGCCGGTGCCGGAGAAGCGACACCAGTCCCGGATCGCCGCGGCGATGAACTCTGGGCCATTGTCACAGCGGATGTACTGGGGAGCTCCCCGCTGCACGGTCACCAGGTCCAGGATGTCAGCCACGGCGTCGGCCGTGATCGACCTGGCAACCTTGCCGCCCACGCTCTCCCGGGTGAACTCATCACACATCGAGAGCACCTTGAAGGGCCGGCCATCCGAGGTGGTGTCGAAAAGGAAGTCCATCGCCCAAACATGGTTCGGGTGCTGGGCTGCGAGCCGGTCGGTGCCGCTGCTGCTGGTCCCCAACCGTGACCGTTTCGGCGGCGAAGGCGGCACCCGCAGCCCCTCGGCTCGCCACAGCCGCTGGACCGCTTGCGGTTCACCGGCCAGCGAGAACCCAGCATGAGACGTTTCCTCGCCGGCATGGAGGAGATCCCCGTGGACCGGCGGATCGCGGACCGGGCCGGGCTGCTCCGGCACGAGCTGCCCACTCTGCGTCTCCCCGATGCCCTGATCGCCGCCACCGCCCTCGGCTACGGCGTGGCACTTGCGACCAGGAATACGCGCGATTTCCGCCGGGTGCCCGGACTGCGCCTGCAGCCCCGCCGCTGATCCCAGCTGGCCCTAGCGGATCGGGATCCCGAAACTCTCGGCCGACGCGATCTCGGAGAGCGGCTTGCGCTTCTTCCGGCCGAGTCCCACCTGCCGTCTGGGGTAGCCGAATGGCACCACCGCCAGCACCTCATAGGTGTCGGGCAGCCCGCTCCACCGGCGCACCTCTTCCAGGCCGTTGAAGCCGGTCCAGTTCGATCCCACCCCCAGAGACCAGGCGGTGAGGATCATCGACTGGATCGCGCGGCTGGCATCCGAAACCCCGAAACGGCTCTCGCTCTGGTAGCCGACCACGATCGCGAAGGCGGCCTCGGCAACGTACGGTCCGGACGGCACCAGGCCGCCCAGCTCACGCAGGCGCTCTCGCTGCTGGACCACCACGAAATGCCACGGCTGCCGGTTCATCGAGCTGGCGGTCAGCCTCCCCGCCTCGACGACGGACTGGATGATCTCGGCTGGCACGCCTTGGTCCCGGTACTCGCGGACCGCCAGCACGGTGCGGACGGTCTCGAAGACGCCATTCGCCATGGCTTCTGTCCTCCCTATTCCCATCGCCCTGGGCCCCTGGTGCCATCGTCCCACTCAGCGGTCGACTCGCGGGATCCCCACCGGCCCTGGAGCCGACCCCAGACTGGAGAGGACATCGGTCAGCTTGAGATTGGCGGCAACCCAGCCGCCCAGAATGAGGCCCGCTCCCCGCTCCTTCCCACCGCAAGTCCAGCAATCCCGCGGCCGGCTGGTGGGCTCGGGTACGATGCGTCCGTGCCGATCAGCGCAGCGAAAGGCGGAGGCCCCGGACCGGCGTGATCTCCCTGGCGATCCTCCGTCCCTTCGGCTTCGGGGGCTGGCTGCTGGGGCTCATCGTCCTGCTGATGCTGGTGGGCCTGGGGTTGCGCATCTTCGGGTTCTCCCGCCGCCGGCGCTACTTCAAGGAGGCGGCTCGCGGTCGGGCTAGTTCTCCCGAGCAGATCCTGGCCCGCCGCTTCGCGGCGGGAGAGATCGATGAAGAGGATTACCGGCGCCGGCTGGCGGCGCTGCGCAACTCCATCGGCCCCCCGTAGCCACGGGAGGAGGCTCAAGCCTGGATTGAGGGGGCTCCAAGGACCTTTGACCGCTCCGTCCGCGAGACCATCACCCACTTGGGATGAGCGCGACCAGGTCCTGGCGGCTGGGACTTGAAGCCTCCTGACCGCTCTGTAACAGGACCGACCATGCTCACTCTGGGGAACACCGCTCCCGGTCAGCTCCACCGTCTCAGTCAGGCGTCGCCGACGTGAACAGCGCTGCCGGGGTGCTGGCAGTCGGGGAGCTGATCGCCGACATTGTGGTAGTCGATGAACGCACGGACAACGCCCGGGCCCTGCGCCCCCGGGGCGACGCTTCGGACCGCACGCTCCATCTCATCGCCCGACCGGGGGGGAGCCCTGCCAACGTGGCCGTGGGCCTGGCCCGCCTCGGTGTCGCCGCCAGCTTCGCCGGACGCCTCTCGTCGGTGGGGGTCGGGCCCTGGCTCGCCGGGTACCTGGCGAGCAACGGCGTCGACACCGGCTTCTCGGTGAAGGCGAGCGAGGCGCCCACGCTGGCGGTGGTATCCCTGGACTCCGCCGGCGTCCCCAGCTACCGCTTCTACGGGGCCGACACCGCCGACTGGCATTGGCGCCGGGAGGAGCTGCCCACACCAGAGCGGCTGGCGGTCGCGGCCTTGCACACCGGCTCGCTGGCGACGACCACTCCTCCGGGCTGCCAGGCGCTGGCGTCGTGGGTCGCCGATATCCACGCGGGCGGCGCCGTGTTGGTCTCATACGACCCCAACGTCCGAGTATCCCGCCTCAGCGCCCCGGCGGCTCTGGCCGCTCAGGTCGACTCCTGGGTCAGGCGCGCAGACCTGGTCAAGGTCAGCCAGGACGACCTCGCGGTCCTCCATCCCGGCACCGACGCGACCGCCATCGCGCGAGGCTGGGCCGGGCTGGGTCCGGAGCTGGTGGTGC
Source organism: Candidatus Dormiibacterota bacterium (assembly GCA_003164475.1). Next base: position 21,511 of record PLTL01000401.1, read on the forward strand.
TCACGCTCGGCGCGGAGGGGTCGATGGCCTTCCGACCCGACGGCTCGACCGTCGCGTCTCCGGCGCCCCCGGTCCAGGTTGTCGACACCGTCGGCGCCGGAGACGCCTTCTGCGCCGGTCTGCTGGCGTGGCTCTCCGAGGCCGGAGCGCTCCACCCGGGCGGCCCCAGCCGGCTCAGCGCTGGGGACCTGCGCTCCGCCCTGAACGTGGCGAGCCAGGTGGCCGGAGTCACCTGCAGCCGGCCGGGAGCCGACCCACCGGGGCGAGCTGAGGTCACCGCCGCACCCTGGCCCTGACCGGCGCGCGGGCGGGTCCCCCGCCGCGTCCGACGCCAGGAGCCGTGGCCGCCCTCGGGCAAGGGCATCCACGCGGTCCCGCCCGCCGGCGACTGAGTCATGAGGGCCAGTGAGCGGCCGATCCAGATGGGGCCCCGGTTCGTTACCCGTGGACCAGCCGGGCTACTCGATGATCCCTGCCGGGCGCAACCGGACACCGGCCAGTGGCAGGTGTTGTGCCCCGCAAGCCAGGTCAGCAGGCGTAGTCCCCATCGAACTGACCACTGGGGAACTGGGCCAGCCGGTCCGTCCCTCCGACGAACGGCGGCTGCTGGCAACTGCTCTCGGCAGCGGCCAGCGAGCCCGCGCCCAGGAGCCAGTCCGAGAGCGGGTGGAGGGACCCCGGGGCGAGTGTCGTGATCCCTCCTGTGATCTGGCCCCACTGGGGAGGGAAGGCGTAGACACCCAGGCTCACGACCCCCGCCCGCTCCAGGCCGTAGACCATGCCCTCCAGATCGGCCAAGTTGAGCTGGGTAGAGGACTGCCAGCTGTTGGAGGTCTCGACGTCCAGCCACCAGGGGTAGGCTCCGGCCTCGGTGGGCAGGCCCACACTGGCGGCGGCGGCCTGGAGCCAGACGAGGTCCTGGGCCGCCTTCTGGAAGCCGTACTCCCACGCGCAGGCCAGGGAATTCTGACCAGCGCCAAATAGGCGGGGCGCCTCGACCGTGGCCAGGCAGGTCCCGTAGGGGCCGGTGCCGGAGAAGGACCAGTCGGCGACCGGCTGGCCGTCGTAGGAGTTGCCCGGATCACCAGTGTTGACATACACCGAGGCGTCGGGCTCGGAGCTGGCCCCGGTGGTCCGGTACGTGGCCCAGACGAGCTCCTCCCCCAGACAGGGATTGCGGGTGCCGGCCAGCCCGTCGTTCACCCCGACCACGCCGAAGGCCTGGCCGGGGGGGGGAGGGAGCCACCGCATTGGGGAAAGGAGACGTCGGCGCCGGCCGGCGCCGAGCTGGACTGGAAGACCGCGGAAGCGCCGCCCGGGGATATCTCCGCAGCCACGGCCGGCGTGGCCGCGAACGCCCGGGCCACGCCGATCAGGACCACCTGAGCGGCAGACTTGCCCACAACCCGCCCCCCTCTCACCCTGCGGTCCATATGGCAACCTCGACGGGCTTCCGGCCGCCCGCCGGACCGGCACGATGGGCGGGATTCTACCGCCCCGGGAAGAGAGTCCCTCCATCGGGAATATCCAGCACCAGCCTGACACAGGGCCGCGCCAGCACCAGTCGCCCGGGTTCCAGGGGGCTCGGAACTGCTCGCAGCTAAACGACTTGGAGATACGTACAGGTGTACGGGGTAGGATGCGGGGCGATGAAGCTTGCAGACTGGGCGCGGGCCAACGGCGTGCATCCGCGGACAGCGCTGCGCTGGTACGAGCGGGACCTTCTGCCGGTGCCGGCGCGGCGCGTGGG
>PLTL01000072.1 GCA_003164475.1 Candidatus Dormiibacterota bacterium
AGGGCCATCAGCACCGTGGCCTTGAGCAGCTGCTCGGGGGGCACGCTGTGCCGGCCGGTGGCGGCGTACATGGCGTCGAACTCCGGCTCCAGATCCGCCAGGACCGCCTCCACCACCGGCTTGATCCGCCGGATCGGGTGGTCGGAGGGGATCAGGCTGTCCGTGGTCAGGGTGGACAGCATCGTCACCTGCAGGTTGGTGGTGCCGCGCATGCTCTGATCTCCGCAAGGCCGTATTCGACACCCCAAGACTCGCACACCGGAGTCACCTTGTGGGGACCGAATCAGCCCGCGAAAATCACCACCCTGCTAGGAGCTTCAGTTCGCTCCTGCAAGGGGGCTCTCGACCGGGAAGCGCTGAAGCTTGTCGCGATCGGCTGGCTCAGCAGCCCGCCCCAAGACTGCCTGGAAGACGTCGCAGTCCAAGGAGCTGAGACCCTCGGCTGGCAGGGGGTCATTCCACTGCAGGAAGGTGACCGCATCGCAGTCCAGCTCTTGAAGCATGTGAAGGGTGGGTTCGTCGCAGACGCCCTTGGCGGTGACCGTCATCCCCATCGCGTGAGCCAACTCGATCATGCCGTGCATGATCTTGGCGTCGTCCGGCGACGTGGTCAGCCGGCCCGTGACCCCGGCCTCGAGCCGGATCTCTGTGAACGGGGAGGAACGCAGGCGGAGAAGCGCTCCGGAGGTGAAGCCGTAATCGTCTATCCCCAGACGAAGCCCGGCACGCACAGCCGCTGCGAAGAACTCGGAGGCGCCGGGCGCGAACGCCGCGCTCTCGCCGGCCAGCAGCGTGAAGTTGCCGGTCGGAAGGTTGTGTGCCCCGAGGAGCGCCGCGATGGTGGAGATGAGGCTCCGATCGCGGAGGTTGCGCGGCGAGATCAGGACTCCGATCGGGACCTCGCCGCCGCTGTCTCGCCATTTCGCCTGCTGCTCGACCGCCATACGGACGACCGAACGGATCAGGGGCCGGATCACCTCGCTGCGCTCCGCCAGGGGCATGAACCGCTCGGCCTCGAGCAGGCCCAGCTCGGGATGCTGCCATCGCACCCGGGCATCGACGGCGCGCAGGGAGTGGTCACGGAGGGCCATCACCGGGGTGCAGCGCAGCTCGAGCTCGTCGTCCTCGACGGCCCGTCGCAGGTCAGCTGGGGAGACGAGATCCACGCAGCCGTCGCGCACTGCCGTGGAGGCAGCGACCGCCCAGCCTCGACCGCTGTGCTTGGCGGCGTACATCGCGGCGTCGGCCTGGCGCATGAGGGAGTCGGCGTTCTCGCCGTGGTCGGGGAAGGTGGCGATGCCGACGCTGACTCCGGTGCTGATCAGGTCATCGCCTAGGCAGAAGGGCTCCTCGAACGCCTGGAGGATCTTCTCCGCAACGCGCAGGGCGGCGCTGAAGGAGCTGCCAGTGGGCGTCAGGAGGGCGAATTCGTCGCCGCCAACGCGGGCCACCAGGTCGCTCTCCCGCACCTGGTGTCTCAGCCGCTGCGCCGCCGCCTTCAGCAACTCGTCGCCGACATGGTGGCCCCTGGTGTCGTTGACCTCCTTGAAGTTGTCCATGTCCAAGAGGAGGACGCTGAAGCCCGCCTGGCCCTTCCGGGCGAGGGCGAGGCGGTCGAGCAGAGCATCGGTGAACTGGGTACGGTTCGGCAGGCCGGTGAGCCCGTCGTGGAGAGCCTGGTGGGAGAGGACGGCCGTCTGCTCGCGAAGCTCGGTAACGTCGCGCAGCACCAGGACTCGGATTGAGCCGCCATCCCCGACGACGAGGGTGGCCACCACCTCCGCGATAAAGGTGGTTCCGTCTTGGCGATACCCGCTGGCGTCGTCGCAGTGCGAGCGCCCCCCGCTCCGGACAAGCTGAATGACGGTCATGCCATCGGCAGTCAGCAGCTGATCGATCGTACAGTCCCGCAGCGCTGCCGGATCGTAGCCGAACAGCTCCCTAGCGGCTCGGTTGGCGGAGGCCACGTGGCTGGTGTCATTCACCGTGAGCACCGCTTCGCCGACGTTGTCGAGGACGGCGGCGAGGCTGGCGGTTGAGGCCCGTAGCTGCTGCCCATGGCGTGCGAGCTCATGGAAGAGGAAACCAAACGTTACCCCGAGGAGCGTCGTCACCGTGAATTCGAGCACGAGCTGCTCGCCCAGCTGGGGCACAGCGAGACCGCGGAAGCTGGCCAGGGTCACGATCCTATCCACGCAGAAGAACGCCAGGGCCAACCACACCCCCCGGAACTCCCACCTTGCCGCCGCGAGGAGCAGCGCTGGCAGGAAGGCGATCCACAGGGTGCTATCTGGCCGCTCGTACGCCCAGATCTGGAGGAAGATCAGGGCGGCCTGAAGGGTGAAGAGGACAAGCTGGAACCATGCCCGAGTCAGCAGTTGAGATCGGCGAAGGACGGCTATCCCGGCGAGGACGACGTAGAGGAGGACGATCAGCTGGGAGGTCAAGGCAAGCAGGGGCGCGCGGCTCGGCAAAAGGAGCCAGCACGCGACCATCAACGGTGCGGCGGCCGCGGTGAGCGTGATCAGGAGCTGCTCGAAACGCCGGGCGCTGTCCTGTGCGGCGGACGGGAGAGAGGGTATGGGCGGACTAGGGGTGCCCAAGACCAGCCTGAGCGACATGGGGTCAGGGATCCCTCAAGATGCAGAGGATGCTTCCCGCCCAGGCTAGGCGAGGCCCTGAACCATTACGCCTACCTATACGGTCACGGTTTGGGGACTGCCCGTCGCGGCCCTATGGTCTCGACCCCCTCCCCGTTGCCAACACGACCAGACGGACTCCATTCGCGATGGCCCGGGACGCGGGTGCGGGGGACGTCGAGCGACCCTCAGGAGGGGTATGCTGGCCGGCACCTCGCCAAACGGCAGAAGCACAGGCTCCACGATGGCGTCGCTGTGCAGCGCCCACGGCAGGATCACCACCGAATGCCCGCGCCGCCCCCCAGCCACGACGAACTCCACGTCCTTCGGCGACCTGGTCACCCGCATGGCATGACGGTCCTCAAAGTCCTTGGGACCCGCCTGCGAGCGGCCCCAAGGCGGGGGTCACCTTCGCCGTGAGCGACCTGCGCGCGGCGAAGGAGGCCGTCCCGCGACGCCGGTGTTCGCCAACACCGGGGTCCAGGCCGAACGGCTGGCCGAGACCCTGGCCATCGCGGACGGCGTGATCGTCGGCACCAGCCTCAAGGTGGGTGGCCCGCCCCCGACGTCTACCTCACCGCGGCCCGACGGCTGGGCGTGAGCCCCGAGCGCTGCCTGGCGATCGACGACTCGCCGAGGTGCAAGCCGCCAAGGCGGCCGGGATGCGCTGCATCGCCGTCCCCGACCCCCTGCTCACCGATGACTCCCGCTACCGCGACGCCGATCTTGTCCTGGACGCGCTGACCGAGCTCAATGAAGAAATAATGCGGTCTCTCGCGTGGGCGGAATGACCCCACAGCACAGCAGCTGACGCACCGGGAAATCCCCTCCGCCCTTGATGAGCCCGCATCCGCACCAGACTGGTCTAACGCACAGCCCTGGACCTCCCCCCCGACCTCGCCGCAGGATGAGCCCTCCGGCCCGTTCACGAACTTCAGGGCAGCGTGCCGGCACCTCGCCGTCTCATCTAGAGTTAACCTCCATGCATCGTTTCGAGGCGACGGACCCGTCGATCGACCTCATGCCGGTGGCCGCGGCACAGGAACGCCTGCTTGAGCTGGTTTCGCGGCGAGTTACGGCGGAGGAGCTCGTACCTATTGATCGGGGGCGGGGCCGCGTGCTGTCGCGAGCCGTGACGAGCGCGTGGGCTCTCCCAGGCTGTGACAACTCGGAGATGGACGGTTTTGCGATCCTGACGACCGACTGCACCTCGGCGTCGCCGGCAACTCCCGTGCGACTTCCTGTCACCGGGGAGACCAAGGCCGGGGCGGTGGTGGGAATGCACGTCCCCGGTACGGCGATCGCGATCACCACCGGGGCAGCGGTACCCCTCGGCGCCGACGCCATCGTTCCGATCGAGGACACCCGACAGGACGGCGAGGTCTACGTGCTCCTGCTCGCGGCGCCTCGTCCTGGTCAGTACATCCGACGGACGGGGGAGGATGTCGAATCGGGGCAGGCGATGCTCCCAGCGGGCCGCCGGCTGCGTCCGGTCGACATCGCGGCCTCAGCAGCCGTGGGAGCTTCGTCTCTATGGGTTCGACGGCGGCCCCGGGTTGCGGTCCTATCGGGAGGCGACGAACTGGTCCACGTGGGCGCAATCCCAGCGCCGCACCAAGTCACGGATAGCAACGCAGCGATGCTCGCTGCGGCCGTCAGCGAGGCGGGTGGTGAGGTGATCGACCTCGGCATCGTCGGGGACTCTCCTGATGCTCTGCGAGCGCGGCTGCTTGCCGCCAGCGGGTGTGATCTGATCGTCACCAGCGGGGGGGTCAGCGTTGGCCGACACGACTACGTTCGGCAGGTGGTCGCCGAGCTGGGTACCATCGAGACATGGCGGGTGGCGATGCGTCCTGGCAAACCAGTTCTCATCGGCAAGGTCGGCGACACGCCCCTGCTCGGATTGCCGGGGAACCCGAGCAGCAGCGCGGTGACGTTCGAGCTCTTCGGGAGGCCGGCGCTGCTTGCGCTCCAGGGTGCCACGCGGGTCCATCGCCGCCGTATCGCCTTCCGCCTTGGGGAGGACGTTGATACCCCGGTGGCATTGGAGACCTACCTGCGCGTCCGCCTCGCAGACGCCACCGACGGGATCCCGGTCGCAACCCTGAGTGGTGGCCAGAGATCATCCATGCTGCGGTCCCTCACCGACGCCGACGCCCTGCTCGTCGTCCCCGCCGGCACGTCGCGGGTTCCCGCAGGATCCGTGCTCGCCGGTTTTGAGCTCGAGTAGCCCGGTGGAGAGGAATCCGGAGGGTCCCGTGCACGTGGTCTGCTTCGGCTGGGTGCGAGAGCGCCTCGGAGCTGAGATCCTGGTCCGGGAAAGAGCGGCCACGGTCCTCGACCTCTGGTCGATCATCACGCGTGACCGGTCTGACCTCGGGGATCCGCGCGGGCGAGTGAGGGCGGCGCGCAACTTGGTGTACTGCGACTGGGAGACGCAGATCGAGCCCGGCGACGAGGTGGCGTTCATGCCTCCGGTGGCAGGTGGGTCGGTGGACGATGCGGCGGGGCGCCGGGTCCGCACGGCACTGGTGACCGATCCCATCGACGTTGGGCGCCTCATGGACGAGACGCGTGGCGATGGCGACGGCGCTATCGCAGCCTTCGTCGGTGCGGTTCGCAACAGAAATCAGGATCGCTCAGTGCACAAGCTCGACTACGAGGCGTACCTGCCCATGGCCGAGCGAGAGCTGTTCCGCATTGCCGCCAACGTCACCGAGCGTCACGGCCTCAGCGCTCTCGCCATGGTCCACCGCATCGGCTCGCTGGCGGTTGGCGAGGTGAGCGTGGCGGTGGTTGCGGTGGCACCGCATCGACAAGCGGCGTTGGTGGCCTGCTCGGAGGCGGTGGAGGCCCTCAAGCGCGACCTGCCGGTATGGAAGCGCGAGCATCATGCTGACGGGGCGTTCTGGGTGGACGCCCGTGAGCCTGACACCGGTAGGAATCCCGACGGCGACGCGTCGACTGACGAGCGGGAGACCCGCCTCGGAGAGGCAACGACCGGCACGGATCCTCTGGAGCGCGATGCGAGAGCTGTGATCGATGCCTCTCGCCTCTCTCACCTGGACCAGTCGGGCACCTTCCGCATGGTTGACGTCAGCGACAGGCCGTCCACGCTCCGTGCCGCCGTGGCCGAGGCGCTGGTGCGGTTCAGAAACCCTGCGACTCTGGCCCTCCTCCGAGAGGGATCGCCCAAGGGCGATGTGCTCGCAGCCGCGCGTCTCGCGGGGATCATGGGCGCCAAGCACACCCCCGAACTCATCCCGCTCTGCCATCCGCTTCCGCTCACCCACCTGGACGTGAACGTGGAGGTCCAGGATTCCCCACCCGGCGTCCACATTGTGAGCTCGGCTCGCTGCGCCGCATCGACAGGTGTGGAGATGGAGGCCCTGACCGCCGCGGCCGTCGCAGGCCTCACCGTGGTCGACATGTTGAAGTCGGCAGACCCGTGGGTGACGATCGAGTCGGTGCGACTGCTCCGCAAGAGTGGGGGTCGCAGCGGAGACGTTCAACGGCCATGACCAGGCCGGCTCCTCCAGCGTCTGCAACTCCGAGGTGTCAGGACGGCGTGGCGGGTCCGCACGTTGCGCCGTCGAGCCGGTAGCCGGCGGTGGAGCAAAGGTGGCTGGCCGCGGTCATCACCGTGAGCGACAGCCGGGCGCGACACGACACTGAGAACGATCCGAGCGGTGACGCGATCGTCGCACGGCTCCGCGAGCTGCCTGCCGACATCATCGACCGCCAGCTGGTGGCTGACGTTGTCGATGACATCCGAGCGTCACTCCGCAGGGCCCTCACGCACGCGCAGTTGGTCGTGCTGAGCGGCGGCACCGGTCTGGGACCCCGGGACGTCACTCCCCAGGCCGTCTCGCCTCTCCTGGACTACGAGATCCCCGGCATGAGCGAGGTGATGAGGCGAGAGGGGGTTCGCAGCACACCTCACGCCGTGCTCTCGCGACAGGTGGCAGGGGTCAGCCAGGGACGACTGGTGATCGCCCTCCCGGGCAGTCCCCGTGCCGTTCGCGAATGCCTTGAGGCGATCTGGGAAGCCCTGCCCCACGCCCTGCGACTGCTGGCCGGTGAGACCGCCCATGGCGGTGGCTGAGGGGCTCCCGAGCATGGAGGGACCAGCGGGAAGGTCAGAAGGGGAATCCCTTCCTGTCAGGCTGTCGCCGTGGTCCACGTCGGAACCAAGGTCTCTCATCCGCCGATGTAGGACATCTCGATGCGCTGGATGGGCTCCGTCCGGGTCGCTCTCGTCTCCGAGTAGCGGTCGCTGCGATGCTCCCAGCGGGAGCTGACCAGGCGGCGGATCTCCTCGTCGCCGGCGCCGTCCCGGAGCGGCCCTCGAAGATCCAGCCCGGAAGCCGCGAAGAGGCACGTGTACAGATGCCCGTCCGAACCGAGGCGGGCCCGGGTGCAGTCTCCGCAGAAGGGCCGGCTCACCGACGCGATGACACCCACCTCCCCGCGTCCGTCGGCGAACCGGTAGCGCCGGGCCACGGCATTCGGCTCGCGAACCTCCTCGAGCAACGGGTGATATCCACTCACCACGTCGAGGATCTCCTCGGCGGTGACCACGCTCTCGCGGCGCCAGCCGTTGGACGATCCCACGTCCATGAACTCGATGAATCGCAGGATCAGCCCCTCGGAGCGGGCGAAATCGACCAGGCCGAGGATGCTGCCCTCATTGACCCCTCGCCGCACCATGCAGTTGAGCTTGATGGGATCGAGACCGGCTTCCCGAGCGGCGGTGATCCCGTCGAGCACCTTGGCAAGCTCCACCCGCGAGTCGCTCATGGCGGCGAAGGTGGCGGGATCGAGGGAATCGAGACTGACGGTTAGCCGGCGGAGTCCGGCCCGCGCCAGCCGGCCGGCCAGCTGAGCGAGCAGGGCACCATTGGTGGTCAGGGCCAGGTCGGGGATGCCAAGATCGTGCAGCTGGGTCACAATGTCGACGAGGTCGCGGCGGAGCAGCGGCTCGCCGCCGGTGAGACGGATCTTGGTCACCCCCAGGGAGACGAAGATGGCGGCGAGGCGGACGATCTCGTCCGCGCCGAGCAGCTCGCTGTCGGCACGGAACGGGTAGCCGGGCCTGTAGTGCTCACGGGGCATGCAGTATGGGCAGCGGAAGTTGCAGCGATCGGTGACCGAGATGCGCAGGTCGCGGAGCGGCCTGCCCAGAAGATCGTCAACCACGGCGACGTGTGGGCGGTCAGCCCGCCGAAGCACGCCGGCCCGATCGGTCGGGGCGCGACGCGCGGCGGCCGCGGTGCTCTTCGTTGGGCTCACCCCAGGTGGATGGATGGTCTCGGCGATCGATCATAGCCGAGCGGGGGGCCAGCATCGACCGTCCGGGAGAACGCCCCGGGCTACGACACAACGGGTGCGCCGAGGCCGCCGGCGGTGGCGTTGCCGAGCCTGCCAGCTGTCTAGCTGGGATCTCCGAGGAGAGCTGCCGGCTGCGTCCGGCTCGCCTCCCCGGAGCCGGAGTGCGCGTTGGCAGTCTCGGTGACCCGGATCATCCGGTGGAGCAGCTCGAGGGCGGAGCGCTGAAGTGCGGCGACCGTCGGCCGGAGCGTCTCGCCGCGCATGGCGGCGGCCCAGGCTGCATCCGCGGTGGCGGCCCGGGCAGCCCCCATGGCGTCCCGGTTCACGCCGACGGCCGCGATCCCGCCGGCAACCCCGGCGACTGCCCTGGCGGCGACCTCGCCGGCAGCCCTGGTCGCTTCGGCGGCGGCGGTTGCCGCCTCCGCCGACTCACCTGCGGCCACCTCGACGGCAGCCCGGGCAGCTTCGGCCCTGGCTTGTGCCCGCTCCAGCGAGTCCTGCGCGGCCAGCGCCGACGCCCTCCCGACGATCGGAGCGGTGGCCTCCACCGCGCCGGCTTCGGCGATCAGCCCCGCGGAGCGCAGCCACGCCGGCAGCGACACCCGACAGTACCAGTCCAGGGCTTTCCAGGAGCGCTCGGTCTCCTGGTCGGACGTGCCTCGCGTGCCGACAATGCGGCCGAGGTACGGGCTCAGCATCTGGCGGCTCTCATCGTCGAAGTCGTCATTGAGGATGCGAACGAACTCGCCGATCGCCAGGCTGGCGCACTGCGGATGATCCGAGTGTTTCTCATGGGCCATCCAGGCGACGAGCTCCATCGCGCAGACACCCTCCTCGAAGGTCTCGTGCGTCCCCTGCTGCAGCTGGATGGTCTCGGGCGGCCGGCGAAGCGGTTCACTGATCATGCCGTGCGTTCCTCGGGCCCGGTCCCGCGACAGCGACGGATCGGTGTCGGGGGCGGCCGGCAGTTATCGAAGGGTGGCAGCAGCCACTCACCTGATCGTACTCCGTGTTCCGGCACCGCGGAAGAGTCGCCCGCGGTGAACCGCCTGCCCGCCATCTCATCCGTCATCCGGTCGCAGCGTCGCGCCCGGGCGTCCAGGGTGGCGGGTTCCCACCGCACCGGCCGGCTCCGAGCTGTGCTATGAATCGGCAGGCGATTATGGATAAAGACTTCACGCTAGGCGAGGCGGCGCGGACGATCGGGGTCAGCGTGGACACCCTGCGCCGCTGGGATCGCGCTGGGAAGCTGCGCACCCACCGCGATGAGGACAATCGGCGCATGGTCCCCGCCGCGGAGGTTCGCCGCCTCAGGGCGGTCCCGGAGCGCCACCGCACGGGGGCGCGGCTTTCCGCTCGCAACCGAATGTTGGGCCGGGTGCTCTCCATCGAGTCCGATGGGGTGATGGCTCTGATCGAGATCGAGGCCGGTCCCTTCCTGCTCACGGCGGCGGTCACCCGCGACTCGGTCGAGGACCTCGAGCTTCAGGTGGGCGACGAGGTGGTCGCGTGCGTGAAGGCCACCTCGATGATGGTCGAGAAGCGCTGACCCCGCGCTGACCGCCGGCCGGCGGCGGCAGACGAGACCGTCGTCACCCGGACCGTGCCGCGGCGTCGCGACCCCCGGGATCGGTGCGCCAGCAGCAGCCAGGTGCTGGGCACGATTCGGGTCACCAGGTGAACCGTTCGCCGGCACAGCATGGGCCCTTTGGGCGGCGCCGGGGAGGCCGCAGGCGGTGCTCCGCGGGGGCGGGATCCACCGTCCAGGCGGCTCCTGCGCCACGCACAACACGGCTCCGCGCATAGGCGATGGCGACGCTGTGCCTCATGACGTCAACTCGGATGCCTATGCTAGGCTTATGCACGGTCGCTCATACGCCCATCGATGATTCGCTCCCTGCGGCATCGATGATTCGTCAACACGGAGGTGGAGTTCGTGCGTAGCTATCGGTTTAGATGTGGAGCGGCGCTGACGTCACTGGCAGCGCTGCTCCTCGTGGGCTGCGGATCCAGCAGCGGCGCGGTGACATCCAAGTCTTCGTCCACGCCAGTTCCGTCCACGCCGTCACCCAGTGGCACGGGGACCCCGACCCTGGCCAACGTGGCGAGCGCCGGTTCGCTCCAGCTGCTGATGGACAAGT
>PLTL01000047.1 GCA_003164475.1 Candidatus Dormiibacterota bacterium
GCCGGCGACCGCGGACGGCCGGTTAGCGGTCCTCTCCCGGCCTGCCGCATCGCAGCTCCGCCGAGACGAGCCCGTCGGAGCCGCGACGGCGAGCTATGTGACCGGGTGACGCCCGGCGGCAAGGGAGACGAAGACGTCCTGATCGGGCAGGTAGAGGGTCGTCTGCACTGCGGGGGAGGTGCTCGTCCCGTTAGCCCCGTTGGAGTCCCAGGGGTGGACGCCACCGAAGCCATCGAGCATGTACCCGCTCCTGCAGTCGGAGCCGGTGATGACGATGGAGCTGGCGATGTCCCAGTTGGGCCAGTAGGCGAAGTTGGTCGGGTTCTTCCCGTACTGGCTGCCGAAGCCGTGAATGCCGCCGAACCCGTCGAGGACGTAGCCGCCCCCGCCGCCCGGGCAGATCGCGACGTCGTTGGCGATGGTCCAGTTTGGCCAGTAGCCGGAGATCTGAGGCACGGCGGGCATCGGCGTGCCGGCCGCGGCGAAGGGATGCAGGCCGCCGAAGCCGTCGAGGACGTAACCGCTATCCGTGCCCGGGATCAGCACCAGCTTGATGGCGATGTCCCAGTTGGGCCAGTAGCCGGTGACCTGAACCGGTGGAGCGTTGCCGAAGGGGTGCACGCCTCCGAAGCCGTCCAGGACGTAGCCGCTCGCGCCCGTGCTGCCGGCGATGACCGCCACGTCATTGGCGATGGTCCAGTTGGGCCAGTAGGGGCCGCCCGTGGCCGCCGGCGCGCCGCCCACCTGGTGCAGACCGCCGAAGCCGTCCATGACCTGGCCGTACGTCGGGTTCCACGGGTCGACGGCCACCGCCTTGGCGATCTGCCACTCCGGCCACATCGGGCCACCAGAGATGAGCGGGGAGGAGACGGGCCCCAGCTGACCGTAGGCGCTCAGGCTGTACAGGCCTCCGAACGGGAGGGACGTGGAGGAGCCGGCACCGGACGGGATGGTGGTCGTGGCCTGCTGGACCTTGGTCAGGTCCGCCGAGCCCAGCTGGTTGTGGGCGTCGATGAAGAACGAGTAGGTATCCCCTGGGAGTCCGGTGAAGGTGGTCGAGGTGGCAGAGGTGGTGGTGTACAGGTCCCACCCCAGGGAGGCCTGGTACACCCAGACGTCATAGCCGGTGGCCGCAACGTTCCCCTCGGTGCCCCACGAGAGCGTGAAGTTCGTGTGCGTCACCGGGGAACCGCCGTTGACCGTGGGCACCGTGGCGATCGGGACCACGCCGCCGGAGTGCTGATTGTTGCCGTGGAAGGTTGGCCAGGAGTTGATCGGGATGCTGTTGGTGGAGGTGCCCGGGACCGCGAACGCGCTGATGGCGTACGCGCTGCCCACCTCGTAGGTGTCGATCATGAAGAGCTGACCGGTGCCGAGATCGGCGATCGTCGGAGTCGCGAAGGCCACTCCGATCCCGCCCTCAGCACTGATGTTGGCCTGGTCGACGATGCTCCCCGAGGCGCTCCAGCCGTAGATGTAGGTGTTGGCTGGGGTCCAGACGCCGTTGGCGCCGCCGCTGACCGGGGCGATGGCGGGGCTGCCGAGGTTGGTTATGGCGTTGGGCGCGCTGCCACTCCACAGCAGGTTGCCGCTCGATCCCCAGACGTAGACGTCCGAGTTCTCGTCCTGCTCGGCGATGTCGAGAGCGTTGCCGCCGTTGAGGCTGCCGATCGCTGGCGATCCGAAGTCGTCGCCCGCGGTGGACAGCGTGTCCAGGGTGCCGCCGGGCGCGGTCAGGATGTGGAGGTACGCGCCACGGTTGGCCGGTCCCAGGGTCTGGCTGTAGAAGTGGCCGGTCCCGGTCACGATCTCCGTCGCCCCGTCGCCGGTGAGGTCACCGGCGGCCGGCGAGGACCAGGTCACCTCGTCCTGGGTCACGGGCCAGACGTTCTCGTGCTCGCAGCCGGAGAGGGTCGCATCAGGGGTGGGACAGCCGGTGGGAGGGATGGCGTACCACGCCGCGGTTCCCGACTCGTTGGGGAGGGAGTCGCCACCCGCGATGATCCAGAGCAGCCCGTTGTTGTCGAGATCAATGAGCGTCGGCGTCTGCACCGCGGTGTCCCAGAGGGCGACGGGGAAACCGGGCAGGAGCTGGCCCTCGGAGTTCCAGGCGTACAGGAAGTGGTCGAGGCTCGAGGCCACCACGTCCTCCTCGCCGTTTCCAAACAGGTCGCCGACCGCGACGCCGCCGAGGAAGCCGGGACTGAAGGCGCCGCCCGACTCCTGATAGCCGTAGCCCGCGAAGACCGGCCAGCCGGGGACGCTGGACCCGTCCCCGTTCCACGCGTAGACATACCCGTTCTGCGAGGTGACCAGGACCTCGAGCCGGCCGTTGCCGTCGAGATCGGCGAGTGTCGGAGTGGTGTCGACCGCGTCACCCACGTTCTTGGGCCAGCCCGGCATGACCTGCCCGCTGGAGTTGAAGACGTACACGCTGCCGTTGGGGAATGCCGCGGCGACTTCCCGCTGGCCATTGCCGAAGAGGTCGCCCACGGCGGCCCCGGCAAATGGCTGCGGTCCCCAGTACGGGCTGTGCGCGGTGGTGGCGCCGGTGCTGAAGCTCCAGCTCGGCTGGAGCGTGACCGGCCCGCTGGCCGTGGCGCCCACGGAACTGGCGCCGGCCATCCCCAGGATCGGGAAGATGGCCGCGACGGCGACGATCTGTCGGCGGGAGAGGTGAGAATGAAGCATCGTAGGAGTAGGGTGCCGACTACCGCCGCAAGCGGGACCGCAGAGGGGTGCCCTGTTACACCTTCGTCATCCGCCCATCGGAGAAGCGTGTGAGCGATGGAACCCTGGCGAGCGCTCGCGACCGGAGGCATCCGACGCCGCTGTTGCAACGGATTCATGGGCTGGACAGCGCGGTCGAGGCCTGGGTGGCGGGCCGCCGCAGCGGGCCGCTCGACGCCACGGCCCATCTCCTCTCCTCGGCGGCCGATCGGAGCAAGCTCTGGGCCGCCATCGCCCTGGTGAGGGCCCTGACCGATCGCGAAACAGGGCGTCAGGCCGGGGCACGAGCCCTCGTCACCGTGGCCATCCAGTCCGCGCTGGTCGAGGGACTGGTCAAGCGGGCCACACGGCGTGACCGGCCCGGCAGCGACGTTCCCCTCAGGTTCCGCGCCCGGCGACCGCCGAGCACCTCCTTCCCCTCCGGGCACGCCGCCTCGGCGGCGGCGGCCGCAGTCCTTCTCGCCGACGGGAGGCCGGGCTGGCGAGCACCCCTCGCGGTCCTGGCCGTAGGGGTCGCCTGGTCCCGGGTCCAGACCGGGCTCCACCACCTGAGCGACATCCTGGCCGGTCTGGCGCTCGGGGCCGCGGTCGGGCTGCTGGTCCGCCGGCTCTTGCCCCTGCCGGGCTCGACGGAGCGAGTCGCAGGGCCCCAGGCTCCCGCCGCCGGTGCGGGAGCTCCCGAGGATCTCCGCGTACACTGATCGATCCTATGAGCGCGACCACCGGCGGCAGGCTGGTCGATGAGGGGGCGGCGGTCAGCGAGCTGGTCGGCCGGCCTGAGGCGGCCGGCAAGGGAGGCCTCCCGGGACTGGCCCTCGACCTCATCCGCACCGCCCGGCCCCGACAATGGGTTAAGAACGGCTTCGTCCTGCTTCCGGCCGTCTTCGGCGGAGCCTTCGGTATCGCCGCGCTCGGCCGGACGGCGCTGGCCACCGCCGCCTTCTGCCTGGCTTCCAGTGGCCTGTACTTCATCAACGACATCGCCGACCGGGACGCGGACCGGCTCCACGAGCGCAAGCGTCATCGCCCCATCGCGGCCGGGAGGTTGGGCGTCGGCACCGCCGTGACCGCCGCGGTGGTGCTCATGGTTGCAAGCCTGCTCCTCGGCCTCGCCGCATCCCTCGAGGCGGACGGCCTGCTCGCCGCCTACGTCGTCTCCACGCTCGCCTACTCGGCGTGGCTCAAACACGTCGCGATCCTGGACGTCATCGTCATCGCTGCGGGATTTGTCCTGCGGGTCGGTGCCGGCGCCGCCGCGGCCACGGTGGTCCCCAGTGAATGGCTCCTCCTCTGCAGCCTCTTCCTCGCCCTCTTCCTCGGTTTCGGCAAGCGGTACAACGAGCTGGTGCTGCTCGGAGAGGATGCCCAGTCCCACCGGCCGGTCCTCGGCGAGTACACCGCCGCATCCCTGCATCAGTTCCTCAACGCCTCGATGCTCGGGGCGCTCTTCTCGTACTGCCTCTGGGTGTTCATCTCCACCCAGGGGCAGGAGCATCACGGGCTGGTGCTCACCATCCCCTTTGCCGTCTACGGGATCTTCCGCTACACCCTGCTGATGGAGACCCGTCGGGAGGGTGGCCAGCCCGAGGAGGTGGTGCTCCGGGACCGGCCCACCCAGCTGGCCGCACTGCTCTGGGTCGCCGTCGCGCTGCTGGCGATCTACGGCCCGAGGCTCTGAGCGCCCGGAGCGTGCACGCCTGCGACATCGCGCAGCAGGGCCGCGTGTCTCTCGACGACTGAATCCACCGACCACAGCTCCCGGGCCCGCGCCGCGGCCCGGACACGATCGGCCGGACCCGGCAGTGGTTCGGAGAGAAACTCCGCGATGGCGCCCGCATCCCGGGGTGGGACCAGCCGTCCGAGATGGACCTCCGTGAGCGGCACGCGGACCCCGGGCAGGTCGCTGGCGAGCGCCGGCACGCCGAGCATCAGGGCCTCCGCCTGCACGATGCCAAAGGCCTCCAGCGGGTTGATGGAGGGGAGCGCCAGGACGTCGATCGAGGCGTAGAAGTCCGCCACCTGGGAGTCGGAAAGGAACCCGAGGAGCCGGATGCGGGGATCCCCTGCGGCGCGCCGCCGGACGCTCTCGATGACCGAACCCCCCGCCACGGCTGCGAAGTCGCCGGCGAGCAGGAGGCGCGCGTCCGGGTCGGAGAGCTGTCGGAAGCCGTCGACCAGGTACTCGATCCCCTTCTCCTCGACGAGCCGGCCCAGGAAGCCCACGTGCAGGCTACCGGTCGACCGGTAGGTGGGCATGCCCCCGGAGCGGTCGCGGCAGGGCGGCGGGATCGCTCGCAGCCGGGGCAGCAGGGCAGCGGCCAGGCGCGACGCCTGGGCGTAGTCGGCGCTGGTGGCGACGACGGCGTGGCTCCGGTGCAGGGCGAGCCGCGACGAGAGGTCGAGCGCAGCGGTCTGGGACCGGTTGGCGAGGCCTGCCGGGAGGGTGACGTCGCAGTGGTACATGGAGACGATCGGGGTGCGCCGGACCACGGCGGCGATGAGCCCGGCCTCCAGCAGGGGGAGGTGGAGGAGCAGGGCCTGGCTCCGGGCGGCGACCCGGGCGACGGTGGGCACGAACGAGGGGCTGACCGCCCCCTTGCCGATGCGGGCGATGACCGGGGTGCGGACCACGTCCACACCGCGCAGCGTCTCCCGGGCGGGGAGCTTCGGGTCGTGGCGGGCGGCGACCACCGTCACCCGCCAGCCGCGCGCCGCCAGGCCCTCGGCGATCACCCGGGCGGTCTCGGTCAGGCCGCTGACGTAAGGGACGTAGTAGGTCAGCGCCACCGCCAGGTCCCGGCGCCGGTCAGCCACCTCTGACGCCCAGGAGCCGGATCGAGAGGAGACTCGGGTCACCCGGAGCCGGGGAGGCCGCTGGACGGAGGTTGTCCAGCTGCACGAGGGAGACGGGAGCCGGGTCCGAGAAGGCGATCGAGGTGGGCGACGTCCCGATCACAACCGGCCCGGAGAGGGGGGCCGGGAGCTCCTGGAAGGAGGAGGAAGCCCCGGTCTCGATCGACACGGTCACCGGCTCCGGCGCCACCTGAGGGAGTGCCTCGACGGTAAGGGTCACCTGGGTGACACTCGGGCTGTGCACGACCAGCACCTCACCGTCGTTCAGCTGCCATTGCGACGGTCCGGTCGGGTCGGTCTCGGGGCGGAGGTAGTTGACGGCCCCGAGGGCGATGACCGCGCTGCCCCTGCTGAGGTCCAGGAACCTGAAGCGCGAGTCGCTCCCGACGACGACGCCGGGCGCGGCGCTGACGAAGTCCTGGTCGTCCACGACCACGTAGCGGCGGTACGTCCCGTCGTCGAACTGGAGGGGGGCCACCCCGCCGTAGTCCTGATACACGAACGGGTAGTGCACGGCGGTCAGGTCCCTGGTTGCGTACATCAGCCAGAGCTGGTCGAAGTGATCGTTGCTGATGACCATCGCTCCGTTGCCGGTCGGGCCGGCGACGCTCTCGATCCAGCCGGCCGCCTGCTGGAAAGCGGCGTCGACCTGGCGTTGGGGGTCGGCGGCGGCCACCCACCCGTCCGTGGTGTGGACGTTGACGTACACGAAGGCGGCCGTCGCGCCGGCGAGGCCCACCATGGCGATGTAGGCGATCTCGCGCCAGCGGGCGAGCAGAACCTGAAGGAGCGACGTCCAGCCGATGGCGCTGAAGAGGAGGACGAGCGCGAGGCTGATCTCGATCGCCCGGTCCTGCCCGTATGGGAAGTAGCGGACCGTGCTGAGCAGGATCACCGTCAGGGCGATCGAGGCCGTGACACAGGCGATCAGCCGGCGGGCGGGGGAGATGGCCATCGCCGCCACCAGACCGAGCGCGATCATGCCCGCGAGGGGCAGCGCGTACAGGCTCCCCTGGGGGGTCCCCACCCCCCGGGTGCCGGTGAAGTGCGCCAGAACGGTGAGCGCCGGGCCGAGGAATGCCGAGGGCTGGGTGCTGCTGGCGCCGGCGGTGTTGAGCACCAGCGACCTCACCGCGTCGTACCAGACGAAGGGCGCGATGACTGCCGCCACGATGGTGAGGAAGACCGCCGCCCGCAGCGGAGCGAGCAGGGTCCTGGGGCTCCTGACCAGGACAAAGGCGACCATCCCCAGGCCGATCACGGGCAGGTACTCGGCATAGCTGCCGGCCAGGGCCGCAACCGCGCCCGCCGCCAGCCAGAGTGGAGGCCGTTGCTCCGGCGCGGACGTCCGGCCACGGTCGACGTAGGCGGCGAAGAGCGTCAGTGCGATCGGCACGGTGGCGATGCCGAGCATCCCGGCCGAGTTCGCGTTGAAGACCTCGAACGCGAGCACCCCTGACATGGAGGCGACGAAGCCACCCGCTAGCCCGATCTCTCGCCGGAGCCCGAGCGTGGCGGCCGCGGCAGCGCAGGCTCCGGGCAGCAGGGCGAGCCAGAGCGCGGAGACGGTGTACCAGGTCTGCTCCGGGTTGGTGTGGTCGGCGTCGGCGATCGCCGCCTGGTCCAGCTCCTCGCCGACGCGCAGGCCGGTGGTGAGGTGGATGCGGGTGTAGCCCCAGACCGGGGCCGCGTCGGCGGGGGACGGGACGTCGGTCGCCGGGTGCTGCAGCAGCCAGTCGCTGACGGTGATGAAGCTGTACGCGTCGTCGCCGCTGGTGGGCGCCACCAGGGTGGCGCCGTAGGCCTCGGCCGGCCGGAGGACGAGGAGGAAGGGGATGGCTCCCAGGACGAGGGCCACCCCCAGCCAGCGCGCATCCAGCAGCGGCCGCCACCAGCGCCGCACCCGCCACGTCCTCACCGCGAGGGCGATCGCCGCCACCCCGGCGAGGATCGGAAGTCCCACCTGGACACCGACCACGATCGTGGTGGCGTGAAGCCCGACCACCAGGGCCATCGCCCCCACCGCGGGTAGCCCGGGGAGGAGCCGCCGCTGCCAGGCCTCGGGGAGCCAGGCGAGGATGGCGACGCCACTGGCGCCGAGGAGCACCAGGGCCACGACGGCGACTTCGAGGAGGCTCAGCATGGGCTGGGAATGGGCAAACCGGCCCCATGGTAATGAAGCGGCACGCCGCTCCTCGGCTCGACCCGGTGGGCGATCGCCTCCTCCCTTCCGCACACGCCGCGTGGAAGGGCTAGGTGGTCACCCCCAGGGCGCGGAAGACGTCCTGGCCGGGCAGGTACGCGGGGGCCGCCGCGTAGGGCGCCCCGCCGAAGGTGTGGAGGCCTCCGAAACCGTCGAGGACGTAGCCGGAGGGCGGGCTCGAGCTGTATTCGCTGATGGCCACCGCGATGTCCCAATTGGGCCAGTAGGCGGTCGCGGTGACCGGTGGAGCGTCACCGAAGGGGTGGACGCCGCCGAAGCCGTCGAGGACGTAGCCACCCCCGGCGCCATCGAGGGTGACACCGGTCGCGATGTCCCAACCCGGCCAGTAGGGCCCGTTGGTGGGGACGGCCGGCATCGCTGTCCCCGCGGCGGCGAAGGGATGGAGCCCGCCGAAGCCGTCCATGACCCAGCCGCTGCGGTTGTCGGGACGGAGCACGATGGCCACGGCTATATCCCAATTGGGCCAGTAGCCGGTGATCGTGACCGGCGGGGCGTCGCCAAAGGGATGGACGCCGCCGAAGCCGTCGAGGACGTAGCCGCCGGCGCAGTCACTGGTGACGACGATCCCGTTGGCGATGTCCCAGCCCGGCCAGTACGCCGACGCCGGGAGGGTGGGGGCGCTGCCGAACGGGTGCACACCGCCGAAGCCGTCGAGCACGTAGCCGCCGGTGTGAGCGGGGCACACCGCCACGCCCGTGGCGATCGTCCAGCCGGGCCAGTACGGGCCGTTGCCGGTCGGAGCTGCGACGGATCCGAAATGGTGCACACCACCGTAGCCGTCGAGCGTGACGCCGTTGACCGGAGCGGGAGCCACGCTGGCAAAGGCGTTGACGTAGTCCCCGCCTGCCAGGTACAGCTGCCCGTTGGCCGCTGCCGGCGTGGTGAAGTGGGTGGAGCCGCTGATCGAGAGCGTCTGCTCCAGCTCGCCGGTGGCTGTGGAGAAGCCGAGCAGCTGGTTCCCACCCGCGCTCACCGACCACACCAGCCCGCCGGCCACGATGGGCGGATGGTTGGCGACGTCGCTGGTGTTGTACCAGAGAGTGGAGAAGTCGTCATTGCTGCTGGCGATCTGGACCGCCGCCATGCCGTCGCTGCAGCCCACGAATACGGTCCCGTCCGCGTACGCGAGGCTGCCGAAGGCAGCATCCGACGTCGCGTGGCAGACCTGGTGCTCAGCGAGCTGGCCGCCGATGTGTCCCAGGTCCGTGCTGTTGAGCAGGTAGCCGGTCCCGCCCTTGCCGACGATGAAGATCCGGTCATTCGGGAGCTGGAGGGGGGCGCTGGAGCCAAGGTCGGCGTCGCCGGCGTTGAGCTGGTACCAGTTGCTGGGCGCGAAGTAGTCGACGGGTGCTCCCGGGGCCAGGGTGTTGGGGTTGAGCTTGACCACGCCATCGCTGTAGTCATAGGTGTCGCTCGCGCTCTCCTGGTTGCTGTTGCCGGTGCTCGCGTAGATGTAGCCAGCGGCGTCCTCCGACAGCCCCCCGGCCGACCAGTCCGCCCCCTGGCTGTCACCCGACACAACCTCGCTCGACGCCCACCAGGTCAGGCTGCCCGTGCCGGGCCCGGTCTCCGGGTAGCCGACCACGTAGCCGTGGTACTCACCGCAGTCGCCGTCGTTGCCACCCATGGGCACGAACACCCGGCCATCGGTGACCAGCAGAGCGCCGCGGTCCTCCATGGTGAGGGCCTCGTCGCTCCAGGTGATGCCGGATGGGTTGCTGTTGTCCGGCGGGTCGATGTTTGTCTGCCAGTTCACCGCCCCCGTGCTGAGGCTGAGGCTGACCAGGTCGAAGTAGAAGCTGGAGGAGCCGGTCTGGATGTTGGCGACCACGTAGACGTTGCCGCCGTCGATGACCGGGGTGCTGGTGATCCCCTGGGGGTTGATGTCACCGCAGGTGATCGCCGTGGTACGAGGGGTTCCGAGGTGAGTCGACCATTCGACCGCGCCGTCCGAGCTGTCGAGGGAGTAGACGGTGTTGTTCTCGGTGGCGACGACCACCTGGCTTCCGACCACCAACGGAGCTGCGTAGGTCGCCCCGTCCAGCCGGGTCGACGTCCAGGTGGCCACCGGGCTGGAGAGACCCGGATCCGACGTGTCGTCGCCCTGGCGGGCATTGTCGCCGTGGTAGGTGGGCCAGTCGGTCGCCGTGACTCCGAGCGGGCTCAGGGCGAGCAGCGCGACGACCAGGATCGGGAGTGCGTGCAGAGGCCGGCGGAACGCCCCATGGCTGGAATGTGGTGTTGGCATGACAGTCAAGGTAGCAACCGGGGACGTGGCTGTCACAGGTCGCGCCCTCACAGGTGGGTGCGGTGTGGGTCCCGCGCCCGCGGACGTCAGGGCAGGGTGCCGGTCACCAGGACGGCCACGGAATCAGGGGGCGGTGACGATGCCGACCACGATGTCGGAGTTGGGGAAGTAGCCGCTCGCCCAGAGGAACGGCGCCCCTCCGGCGGGGTGGACGCCGCCGAAGCCATCCAGGGTCTCGACGCCCGTGCCCCCCGATGCCACGGCGATGCCGCGGACGATGTCCCAGTTTGGCCAGTAGCCGGTGGGGGTGATCGCCGGGGCGTTGCCGAAGGCGTGGATGCCGCCGAAGCCGTCCACGGTGTAGCCCCCGCTGGTGGTGGCCACGATCCCGCGGGCGATGGTCCAGCCTGGCCAGTAGCCGGTCGGGGCGTAGTAGGGCGCCCCGTTGAACGGATGCAGCCCCCCAAAGCCGTCCATCACGTAGCCCTCGTCGGTGCCCGGGATCACCGTGATCTTGGTGGCGATGTCCCAGTTGGGCCAGTAGCCGGTGCCGGTGCAGGGGACGTCGCCGATGACCGCGCTGGAGTCGGCCCAGGGATGGAGGCCGCCGAAGCCGTCGAGGACGCAGCCGGCGGCATGCTGGACTCCGCCGACGGTGATGCAGAAGGCGGCGACGTCATTGGCGATGGCCCAGCCCGGCCAGTAGCCGGTGACGTCGGGGATGGCGGGCATGGGCGTGCCGCCGGCGGCGAAGGGATGGAGGCCACCGAAGCCGTCCATCACCCAGCCCGAATGCTGCCCGGTGGTGTCACAGGGGTCCATGACGAGGGCCTTGGCGATCTGCCAGCCCGGCCAGTAGCCGGTGATCGTGACCGGCGGGGCGTCGCCGAAGTTGTGGACACCGCCGTAGGCGTCGAGGCTGTAGCCGGCACCGGCGTCGAACCCTCCGGCGATGGCGTTCCAGTAGTCGTCGCTGCCGCTGTCCATGCCGAGCGCCCAGATACCGATGCCCCTCAACCCGTCGACATTGACGAGCTGATACCTGGCCTCCAGGGACTGGGTGCTCTCGTAGTAGACCTCGCGCCAGCCTCCGTAGGTGGTGCAATTATGGTTTGTCGGCTCCGACAGCCAACTCGCCCACGCGGTCTGCGAGGTGGCGTCGTAGCTCTGAGTGAGATCGGGGAGACCGCAGGAGGAGAGGTCGTCGAGGACGTCGGAGTAGTACGGAGTGTCGACGTTGGGGGAGCTCGCGTAGGGGGCTTCGAAGGCTGTCGAGGTGGTTGAGTAGGCGACCCCGTAATACGGCACCCCGAGGAGCAGCTTGGCCGCCGGCATGTACTTGAGGTAACCGTTGACCACCGAGGTGTCGGTATACGGGTAGGGACCGGCGAGCGGGTCGTTGGGCTGCGCGTTCCCACCGGAGTAGAGGCCGTAGGTCATCACGTCGATGGCGCTCACCACCGGCGCCAGCGCGGAGATGTTCCACAGCTCGCCGCCCTGGTACGCGGAGGCGTAGGTGTCGACGCTCAGCTCGTCGCCGGCCGGGAGTTTGTTCGCCAGCTGGCTCATCAGCGAGGTGAACTGCGCGGCGTCTCCGCCAAGGCCGGCGTCGGGCTCGAAGTCGATGTTGACCCCGTCCACGCCTCGGTTCTTCACCTGCGTCACCACGTTGTCAATGAAGGTCGTCTCGTACGTGGACGAATTGAGGAGCTCGTCCATGCCGTTGTCGCAGGCGCTGCTGCCACAGAGGTACGCGAACGTCGCCACCACCCGATCGCCCGCCGCGTGGGCGGCGTTGAAGAGGTTGGTCGCCTGCTGGCTGTTCCATACCTGCAAGCCGAAATCGTTGATGAGCGAGCCGTCGTAGTTGACGTCGATGGCGTCATAGGCGATGGTGGAGAGCAGGTTGAACTGCAGGTCCGCCTGCCAAGCGCCGCTGTTCACCTCGCCGTTCTGGATGAAGCCGAAGACCTCGGGGCCGCCGCCCGCCGCACCCGACTCCGTGAGACTGCCCGTCGCCGCCCCCGATCCCGTCGACGCGGCAGTGCCCGCCGTGAGGTCGGCGGAGAAGTGGTCGATGGGGTGCTGGAGAGGTGTGACCAGCCCTCCCTCGACGACGCCCGGAACGGATGGACCGTAGCTCTCGTCCATGAGCACATGCGGGCCGGGGGTGGCTACGGCAGAGGCTGCCGTACCGCCGCCCGTCGCAGCCACGGGCGCTGCGAACCCACTGCCGGCGAGGCACACGACGGCGGTGAGGACGGCGAGGCAGGAGACGTGCCGGGCTCTGAGCACTGAGGCGGGATGATGACACGGTGTCCCCCACCCGGGCAACCGCCGACGATCGCCGGGTTCTGCGACGCTCGGCCTTCTCGCGATCACGGCGCGGGGTCCTCCGATGGCCTCGATCTCACGGGGCGCTGACCAACCCGCAGAAGAGGCTGGATCCTGAGAGGTAGGAGGTCACCCCGAGCACCGGGGCTCCGCCGGCCGGGTGGACCATCCCGTACGCGTCCAAGGTGTAGGCGCCGGTGCCCCCGTAGGCCACCGTGATGCCGCGGACGATGTCCCAGTTTGGCCAGTAGCCGGTGGGGGTGATCGCCGGGGCGTTGCCGAAGGGGTGGATCCCCCCGAAGCCGTCCACGGTGTAGCCCCCGCTGGCGGTGGCCGCGATTCCGCGGGCGATGGTCCAGTTCGGCCAGTAGCCGGTCGGGGCGTAGTAGGGCGCTCCATTGAAGGGATGCAGCCCCCCGAAGCCGTCCATCACGTAGCCCTCGTCGGTGCCCGGGATCACCGTGATCTTGGTGGCGATGTCCCAGTTGGGCCAGTAGCCGGTGCCGGTGCAGGGGACGTCGCCGATGACCGCGCTGGAGTCGGCCCAGGGATGGAGACCGCCGAAGCCGTCGAGCACGCAGCCGGCAGCGTGCTGGACACCGCCCACGGTGATGCAGAAGGCGGCGACGTCGTTGGCGATGGTCCAGCCCGGCCAGTAGCCGGTGATGTCAGGAACGGCGGGCATGGGCGTGCCGGCGGCGGCGAAGGGGTGGAGGCCGCCGAAGCCGTCCATCACCCAGCCCGAATGCTGCCCGGGGCTGTCACAGGGATCCATGGCGATGCTGTTGGCGATCTGCCAGCCCGACCAGTAGCCGGTGATCGTGACCGGCGGGGCGTCGCCGAAGTTGTGGACACCCCCGTAGGCGTCGAGCGTGTAGCCGCCGCCCGCCGCTGTCACGCCACTCGGAGGCCCGCTGGCCTCGACATCCTGGATCCAGGTGGCCCAGTTGTCGTCGTCACCCGACGTGATCACGTTGGCAGCGGTGTACTCTCCGACCACCCAGGCTCCGTGGGGATCGGCCGGGTCGTAGGCAGCGCCCCCGTAGTCCCCCCAGCGTTCGCCGTTGTAGCCGTCGATGCACCCGTTGCAGGTCGCCGTGTCCGCAACACTGCTGGCATGTGCGGCATCCACCAAGGTCGGCTTGTCCACGTAGCCCGCGGCCTGTCCTACGGCCTCGACGGTGGTGAGCGTCGACGAGGTGGAGACGTCCACCGACCCGACCATGTCGCCGTCGGCGTCGAAGGTCACCGACGGGTAGTAGGCATAGGTGCCGTTGCCGCCGACGTCCCAGTCCTGACCGGGCATGACCTGGACCGAGCCGGCGACGGTGTCCGCCTCGACGAAGCGGGCACAGGTGTCCACCTGCGTGCTCCCGCAGGCGTCGTTGGCGGTGGTCCAGAGCAGGCCGTTCATCCAGACGGCATCGAGGAGGCGATCGTCATCGGTGTTGAGCAGGTACTGCGTGCCCGACTGGGGGACGTACGGCGGTGCCGCGGTGGGGGTCATCGAGGGGTCGTACTCGGTGTACCGGACGTTGTTCGCCAACGGCGTGCCGCTGATGTCGATCATGCCGAGCGTCGGCGAGCTGGTGTTTTGCCAGAAGGTCGAGTCGGAGTTGTTGTACACGGCCCACTCGTCACTCCCTGAGCTGAGCGACACCGCGGGCACGACGCCGAACCGGGAGTTGTCAGGGTTGGAGCCGAAGAGCTGCACGGTCCGGGGCGGCCACAGCCCGCTGGGACCGACGAGAAGCTGCGACTTCTGGATGACCTCGGTCTGCTCACCGAGGGGCTTGCAGGCGTCGCACGCGAAATCGTTCCAGGAGACGACGATCTTGTCGCTGCTGAAACCGAGCTTGGGCTCGTCGTTGATCATGCCGTTCGGCGCCGTCGAGGGCGTCCAGTCGAGCGCGTACGCCGTCCATGAGGAGGAGGCGCTGATCGCGCTGGTGGTCGAGACCAGGATCTCCACGCAGCTCCACGGCTTTCCGAGGGTCGTATTGAGCTGGACCCCGGACACGTACCAGCGGTCGGAGAGAGGGTCGTATGCGATCTGCGGCTCGAGGGTCGGGGTGAGGATCGCAGCCGAGCTGAAGCAGGACGGGAAGAGGGCGTCGAGGTCAAGGGCAAACTGCTCGGTGCCACTGCGGTTGTAGCCCCACAGCGTGCTGTTGACGATCTCCGCCACCTGCGTGCTCGACACCGCCAGCGCGTCATCGGGTGGTGCGATGGACTGCGAGGGGTCACTGCACGCGCCACCCGCGGTGCACCACTGGTCGATGTCGCCGTCATGCGAGGCCGCCTCGAATCCGCTGAGCAGCGGGCCGTTGGCGGCGCTCCCCTCCATCGTTCCGGCCGAGATGCTCGTGGTGGGAGTGGAGACGATCGCCGATGGAGATGCCGCACGGAGCCGTGCCGCGGCAAGGGCTGCCGGGTGCGGGGTGAGGAACGGGGCCGGAGCGGTCTCCGGCGCCGGTGCCGTGGCGGAGACGCTGGTCAGGGATACCTGACCGAGGGGGTGCAATGTCCCGTAATCGGCACGGGGAACCGTCACGCTGAGCCGGACGCTCGCCGTCGTCGGCGTGGCCGAATTCGCGGGCGCCGCCGACGAGATCGTACTCCCGCCGAGAACGAGGAGGACCAGCGGCAGGACGGCCCGTCGCGCGAATGCAGACTCGATACTCATGACGGAAACTCGGATGTGGAGGGGGACGGGGGCGCGGCGGATGGTAACAGTGCTGTGCCTTTCCAGAAACGGACGTGACGGCATCGTTGCAGCGCCGGAACGCTTCGAGGACTCAGGCCGGAGCCCCCTACGGCCGCCGCCCGCCGCGTTCCCCACCTTCCCCGGCACCGTGTCAGGGGTGTCCAGAAGCCGTCCGCCACCGTCCGGACCGCCGACCACCGGTCCCGGGTGGGGCTATGATCGCGATCGCCACCGCAGATCGAGGAGAGCATGGCCGAGACCACAGGGGCATTCCGGCGGATGGGACGCGCCGCCGCCAGGGCGGCGACGGCGCCGATGCGCAGCTACGTCAACCGCCAGTTCGAGAAGATGGACGAGAGCTGGCAGGGCCGGATGCACCTGGTCCAGCACCGGCTGCTCGGTGACATCGAGGCCGCCTCGGAGCTGACCTCCACTCACGCCCGCAGCCTCACCCTCCTCAACCAGCGGCTGGACCAGCTCGACACGCGGCTGGACGAGCTCAGCCGGCGGCTCACCGAGCTGCCCGAGGCGGTGGCGGCCGCCCTCGCGGGCCACGACGGCACCAGCGAGCGGGCGGCGTCCGGCAGGCGGAAGGCCCCGCCCTCGAGGTGAGCCGCTCGGAGTACGGGCTCATCCTCGACATCCAGGGGGCGCAGAGCGTCGCCCACGGTGAGCGCGGCATCGCCCGTTTCGTGGTCGAGCACGCCGCCGCGCTGATGCGTCGATCTGAGCGGGTGCGACGGCTCCTCCTCAACCCGCTGCAGCCGTTCCCCGGGCACCTCCCCGCCGGCCTGCTCGGTTCTCCGCTGCTCGGCTGGAGCACGCTCTCCGGGCTGCGGCGGGAGCTCGACTCCGGCGACGTGGCGGTCCACGTGATGTCGCCCTTCGAGCTGCCCGACCCCGCCACGGCGGTGATCCCTGATCACCTCATGAGGCCCGACATCCCCCTCATCGTCACCCTCTACGACCTGATCCCCTACCTGATGCAGGAGCGCTACCTCGCCGATCCCGCCTGGAAGATGCGCTACCTGCAGCGGATCGAGACGATCCGGGGCGCCGATCTGGTCCTGGCGATCTCCGAGGCGACCCGGCAGGACGCCCTCCAGCACCTGGGCATGGACCCCGATGTGGTGGTGAACATCGGCGGAGGCGTCTCCCCCATCTTCCAGCCCGGGCCGGCCGGAGTGGACGGCTTCGCCGCCGCGTGCAGGGCGGTGCCGGAGATCCGGCGTCCCTTCTTCTTCTCCGTCGCCGGAGCCGAGTTCCGCAAGAACACCGAGCGTCTCATCGAGGCCTTCGCCGCACTGCCCGCCGGCGTCCGCCGTCAGCACCAGCTGGTCATCACCTGCGACCTGCCGGCGACCTGGCGCCAGGCCTGGCTCGATCACGCCCGCGCCCACGGGTGTGCCGACGGTGACCTGGTGCTGACCGGACGGGTCAGCGACGAGCTGCTGGTCCGCCTCTACCGTGGGGCCTCGCTCTTCGTCTTCCCCTCCCTCTACGAGGGCTTCGGTCTCCCGGTGGCCGAGGCGATCGCCTGCGGCTGCCCTGCGGTGACCTCCAACGTCTCCTCGCTCCCCGAGATCCTCGACCACCCGCCGTCGACCTTCGATCCCACCGACACGGCGGACATCAGCCGGGCCATGGAGCGGGGGGTGGGCGATGGCGGCTTTCGCTCCGCACTGGTCGAGGCGGTCGGCAGGCGCGCCCCCCTCTTCAACTGGGACGCGGTGGCCGACCGGACCCTGGACGCCGTCCGCCGGCGGATCGACTCCCGGCGCTGGCCCGCTACCAATCACCCCCGGACCAGCCGGCTCCGGGTGGCCCTGGTGACCCCGTTGCCCCCCGAGATCGGGGGTATCTCCAGCTACAGCGCCCGGCTGCTCCCCGCGCTCGCCGAGCAGATGGACCTCGACGTCCTCCATCCCAACCCGGACACGCCGGAGGTGCGCGTCCCGGGCGTGCGGATGCTGCCGCTGATCGGCCTTGGCCGTTACGTCAACCCCCACAGCTACGACGCCGTGGTGTACGCGATCGGCAACAGCCCGCACCATGTGGCGACCTACGAGAAGCTGCTCGTCCACACCGGCATCGTCTGGCTGCACGACGTCCGCATCCCCCACCTCATCTGGCACTACGCGGCGAGCCATGGGATCGAGCCGGGCGACTACATCGCGGATCTGCTGCACCGCCACTACGGCATGAGGTATCCGGCCCGCGCGCTCACCGACTGGAGCGTCGCTCTCTGCGACCGCTATGGGCTGGGCTTGACCCCGGCGGTGGTCCGGGGGTCGCGCGGGGTCATCGTCCACTCCGCGCTGGCGGAGCGGCTGCTGCGCCTCGACCTGGGCCCCGACGCTGTGACGCCGCCGATCCGGGTGGTGCCCCACGCCGCCGCTCCGCTCCGCCCCGGCGGGCCGATCGGGCGGAGGACGCCACCCGTCGTCGGCGCGCTCGGGCTGGTCGACGAGAAGAAGTCGCCGCTCCTCCTCCTCGACGCCCTCGCCGAGATCCCTGCCGGCCGCCGGCCGCGACTGACCTTCGTCGGCCCCTGCGAGCCGTGGAAGCGCGAGTGGCTGCTCGGGCATGCGGCCGAGCAGCGGATCGAGGAGTCGGTGTCGTTCACCGGGCATGTCGACAGCGAGGAGTGGTGGTCGGCGATCGATGGCCTCACCTGCGTCGTCCAGCTCCGGGTGGGGACCAACGGGGAGAGCTCGGGAAGCACTCGCGACGCCATGGCCCGCGGCGTACCCGTCATCACCAACCAGATCGGCGCCGAGGACGAGCTGCCCCCAAGCAGCCTGGTCGCTCTTCCCGCCGATGTCGACGCTGCGCGTCTCGCCGCGGCGATCCTCGAGGTCTGCGACCGGCCGGCCGTGTGGCGCCGGCTCAGCGAGGCGGGGTGGGCTTACAGCGCCACCGTGACCGACGACGCCGTCGCCATCGGACTGGCCGCCGCGATCACCGAGATGGCCGCGCGCGGCAACTGACGCGCGGCCGGCTCAGGGCCCCGGCGCCGCCTGCACCCCGACCAGCCCGATGGACCGCAGGCGCCCGTCCGGGGGCACCACCGCCGCGGCTCTGCTGCCCTGCAGGGTGAGCAGCGCCGCGCTGCCTGGCGGGAGGTCCACGGGCACCTCCACGCGAGCGGCGGTCACGGTGGCGGTGGCCAGGACCTGGCCGCCACACTCGACCTCCACGGTGTTGGGAGCCAGCTGCGGCACGGCGACCAGGGTGAGGGTGATCCGGGTCATCGACGGGGAGTGGAAGAGGAGTAGCTGGCCGTCGTCGGTCATCCACTGCACGGGCCCGATGCCCGTGTCGTCGGAGACGGGGTTGAAGGAGAGCCCGGCGCCGAGCGCGATGACGGCGCTCCCCCGGCTGAGGTCGAGGAAGCTGAAGTCGCCGGATCCGCCCACCACGACCCCGGGGCTCACATCCATCAGCAGGGCGCTCTCGACCACCGCGTAACGGCGGGAGCTGCCGTCGAAGAAGCGGGTGGTGGACTGCCCGTTGCTGTACGTGTACACGAGATACGGGAAGTCGAGGTCGGTCATGTCGCGGAGGTCGTACTGGAGCCACACCTGGTCCCAGACCTGGGTGTCCAGCACCATGGCGTCACGGCCGGCCGGCCCGGCCACCGAGAGGAGCCAGTTCCGCGCGGCGGTAAACTCCTGGGCGTTGTAGATCTCCGAGGCGGCATAGGGGGTGGGGGACGGGGCGAGGTAGGGGAGCACCGTGTGGACGTTGACGGT
Organism: Candidatus Dormiibacterota bacterium; assembly: GCA_003164475.1. The sequence continues at coordinate 18,852 of PLTL01000047.1, forward strand.
GGCGAAGACCGCGATGAGGGCCGCCGCCAGCACCGCGGCTGCGGGCCGCAGCAGATGGCCGAGGTGCAGTGGGCGCAATCGGGTGAGGAGGGCGCCGAAGCCGGCGGCCACCGCCAGCATGACCATCGGGTAGGTGATCTGCACCACCTCGCCCTGCCCGTACGGGAAGTAGCGGATCGTGCTGAGCGCCAGGACGAGGGCACCGATCGAACCGATGACGAGGCGGAAGAAGCGTCGGGCGGGGCTGATGGCCACGGCGAGGAGGACGCCCACGCCCAGGATCAGGAGCGGTATGTAGCTGATCGGGTAGCCGGGCCCGGGTTCGACGTTGCCGAGGGTGCCGACGTAATGGGCCGCGATGGTCCGCAGCGGGATGCCCAGGTATGTCGAGGCCTGACCGCCGGACTGGGTGATGCCGGCCTCGTTCACGAACGACATCGCCACGCGTGCCCACGCCAGCGGTCCGATCACCACGGCGAGGCCCGCCAGCACCCCCGCTGCCCGCAGGCTTCGCACCAGCTGGCCGAGCGGACGTCGCAGCACGTAGAGGACGGCCGCCAGGGCGAGGGTGGGCAGGTACTCGGTGTAGGTGCACGCCAGTGCCGTGATTGCTCCGGCGGCGAACCACGCCGGCAGCCGGTCAGGCCTCCGCGCGACCTGGTCGTCGAGGTACTGCCCCGCCGCGGCCACGGCCAGCGGCGCCATCGCCAGGCCGAGGGCGCCCGCGCTGTGTGAGTAGATGACCTCGGAGAGGACCACCGAGGAGAGCGCCGCGAGGACGGCGGCAGCCACGCCCACCACCCGCGAGAGTCGAAGCGTCGACGCGGCCGCGATCAGGCCACCGGGAAGAAGCAGGATCCACAGGGCGGCGACCGCGTACCAGGTGACCAGCGGGTCGTGGTCGCTGACCACGGCGACCGCCGCCTGGTCGAGCTCCTCCCCCATGCGGAACCCCTGCTTCAGCTGGAGCTGGGTGTAGGCCCAGACCGGTGCGTCGGAGGAGGTCGGGATCTGGGTGAGCGGGTGGTCCTCGAGCCAGGCGGCCGGCGTGATGTAGGCGAAGCTGTCGGTCCCGCCGCCGGGGGCCACCAGGTCCAGCCCGAGGGGCCGAGCCGGCATGAGGAGGAGCCCGAAGGCGATCACACCGACGACCAGGGCCGTCCCCAGCCCGAGGAGTGCCCCGCGGTCGCGGAGGTCCCTCCACCACGGCTCGCGCCAGGAGCGCAGGCCGAGGGTGAGGACGGCGATCGCACCGAGCACGATCAGACCGACGCGGACCCCGGTGACGATCCCGGTGAGGTGGAGGCCGACGGCGAGGGTCATGGCGCCGATCAGGGGCAGGGCCGGCAGGGTGATCCGGCGCCACGGGGAGGGCAGCCACACCCAGACGGCAAGGCCCGCCGCGGCCAGGAGGGCCAGGGCGACGACGATCACGGGGAGCAGCGCACTCATGGCGGGAGCACGCTAGGTGAACGCGGCAGGGTGTGACCGCATCCCTGGCGATCCTAGTGGCGGGCGGAGAGCCGCCCGGCTGCGGAGAGCTCGGCGATGTACGCCCTCAGTCCGTCCTGCCACGGGGGCAGCGGCGGTTCCCCGAGGAGGCGCCACGCTCGGTTGTCGAGGACCGAGTACGCGGGGCGGTGAGCGGGGGTCGGGTACTCGGCCGTGGTCAGCCCGTCGACCGGGCGCTCGACGCCGGCCTCCGCCAGCACCGCCTCCGCAAAGCCGTGCCACGTCGTCGAACCCGAGTTGGTGAGGTGGTACGTCCCGGGTGCTCCGAGCTCGGCGAGCCGGAGGATGGCGGGAGCGAGGTGTCCGGTCCAGGTCGGCGTGCCGTGCTGGTCGGCGACCACCCGGAGCCGGTCCCGCTCCCCGGCCAGCCGGAGGACGGTCAGGACGAAATTGGGCCCGTGCTGCCCGTAGAGCCACGCGGTGCGGACCACCTGGTGACGACGGCACCCGTGCCGGACCTCCTCCTCGCCCGCCAGCTTGCTGGCCCCATAGATGGAGAGTGGGTGAGGAGCCGCCTCCTCGTCGATCGGTGCGGTGGCGGTGCCGTCGAAGACGAAGTCGGTGCTGACGTGGGTCAGCAGAGCCCCGGCGGCTTCGCAACGGGCGGCGAGCACCCGGGGACCGGTGGCATTGACCCGGTAGGCGGCGTCGGCATCGGTTTCGGCGGCATCGACGCGGGTCCAGGCCGCGCAGTTGATGACGGCCTCCGCCCGGCTGACTGCGAGCCAGTGATCCACCGCCTCGGGATCGGTGATGTCGCACTCGTCGATGTCCACGGCGGTCGTCGCCCACCCGGCGGCGCGGCTCACCAGCGTCAACTCCGTGCCCAGCTGTCCCTTGCTCCCCAGGATGAGGAGCCTCACTCCGTCACCCTCCGGTAGTTGCGCCGGTAGAACTCCCAGAACTCACCCGACTTGAGGGGCCGCCACCACGACGGATTGGCCAGGTACCAGTCCACGGTCCGCCGGATACCGTCGGCAAACGCCACCCGGGGCTCCCAGCCCAGGCTCCGCATCCGCGAGGTGTCGAGGGCGTAGCGACGGTCGTGGCCGGGGCGGTCGCGGACCGGCTGCTTGAGCTCGGTGGGCTTGTCCAGGGCGGCGAGAACCGCGTCGGCGACCGCCAGCCCGCTGACCTCGCCCCCGAAACCGATGTTGTAGTCGCGGCCCGGCTCGCCGGTCCGGAGCGCGGTGTCTATCCCCCGGCAGTGGTCTTCCACGAAGAGGTAGTCACGGACCGCGCTTCCGTCGCCGTAGATGGGCAGGGGGAGGTCGTCGATCGCATTGGTGATGAAGAGGGGAATGATCTTCTCGGGGTACTGGTGTGGCCCATAGGTGTTGGAGCCGCGCGTGATGATGGCCGGCAGGCCGTGCGAGGCCCGGTAGGCCCACACCAGCATCTCTCCCCCGGCCTTGCTGGCGCTGTACGGGGAACGGGGCCGGAGCGCGTCCGCCTCCCGGCTCCGGCCCGACTCCACGTCGCCGTACACCTCGTCGGTGGAAACCTGGAGGAAGCGTGCATGGTGCGCTCGGAGCGCGGCCTCCAGGAGCACGTACGTGCCGTAGACGTCCGTCTGGATAAACTGGCCGGGCGCCTCCAGGGAGCGGTCCACGTGGGACTCGGCGGCGAAGTTGACGATCACATCCACCTCGGCCGCCAGCGGTCCGACGATCGCGGCGTCGGCGATGTCGCCGTGGACGAAGCGGTAGCGCGGATCGCTGCGGACCGACTCGAGATTGGCCAGGTTGCCGGCGTAGGTCAGCTTGTCGAGGACCACCACGGAGTCCTCCGCATGCTCCCGGAGGGTCATCCGGACGTACTCGCTGCCGATGAAGCCCGCCCCCCCTGTGACCAGAAGCCTCACCTCAGATGTTCTCGATGGTCCAGTCGAACCCGATCCGGGGGTCATTCCAGGCCAGCCTGCCCTCGTCGGGGTGATCCGGGTCGTAGGGCTCGGTCACGTAGTAGGTGAGGATCACGTCCCGGAGGTCGAGCGCCTGGTAACCGTGGGCGACCAGCGGCGGGATGGCCACCATGCGGGGCGCGTTCTCGCCCAGGATGACGCTCTGGATCACGCCGCAGGTCGGGGACTCGGGACGGAGGTCCACCAGGACCACCCGGGCGTTGCCCTGCACGATGTCCCAGTAGTCCCACTGCTTCTTGTGCCAGTGGAAGGCCTTGATCAGCTCCGGTGGATTGCCGCCGCGCGCGTAGGCGAGGCTGCGGGACATCTGGGCAAACGGCTGATCGGGGAGGAAGAGGTTGCCGGCGTCATCGAGGTCGCCCCGCTTCAGCTGCTCGATGAAGTAGCCGCGCTGGTCGGCGTGTTTGACGAACGTCTTGATCCGGACATCGTGGATCCGGCCCAGCCGCTCGCGGGCAGGCCTCCCTGACATCTCGGCGAGCGCCCGCTCGACCTCGGGGGTCACAGCCATCCAGGCCATCAGCGCAACTCCACCACGGAATGGTCTCCCAGCATCAGCTTGTAGGCGCGCGGCCGCACCGGGGAGTGCCGGATCACGCAGCCGCGCCCGATCAGCGAGGACTCGATCTTGCCATCGGTGTGCTCGATCCGGGTGCCCTCGAGCACGATGCTGTGCTCGATCTCGGCGCCCCGGATGGTGCAGCCGGCGCTGATCGAGGTGTAGGGGCCGACATAGGCGTCCTCGATGACGCTCCCCCGGCCGATGATGGCGGGCCCTCGGACCGTGCAGTTGCGCAGCTCGGCGCCGGCCTCGACCACCACCCTGCCCTCGAGCCGGACGTCCTCGCCCACCAGCCCCTGGACCCTCGGCGGCATGTCGTCGAGGACGATCCGGTTGGCCTCGAGGAGGTCCTCGAGCCGGCCGGTGTCCTTCCAGGTCGCCACCTCCGCCTCGTGGCCCGCGCTGATGATGTGGGGGCGGACATCCTTTCCCATCTCGATCAGCTGCTGGATGGCGTCGGTGATCTCCAGCTCGCCCCGCTCCGAGTATTCGATCCGCTCGATCGCTTCGAAGATCACCGAGGTGAAGAGATAGACACCCACCAGGGCGAGATCGGACTTGGGCACGGCCGGCTTCTCGACGAGGCGGACCACCCGTCCCTCCTCCAGCTCCGCGACTCCGAAGTGCTGGGGTTCGGGCACCCGCGCGAGCAGGATCATGGCGTCCGGACGGCTCGCCCGGAACTCCTCCACGACCGGGATGATGCCGTGGCGCACCAGGTTGTCGCCCAGGTACATGACGAAGGGGCTGCCGGCCAGGAACTCCCGGGCCGTGAGCACGGCGTGGGCCAGTCCCCGCGGGGCGTCCTGATGAATATAGGTGCAGCGGGCGCCAAACGCCGTGCCGTCGCCGACCGCGGCCTCGACCTCGGCGGCGGTGTCACCCGTCACGATCCCGATCTCGTCGATGCCGGCCGCCACCAGCGCCTCGATGGCGTAGAAGAGGATCGGCTTGTTGCCGACGGGGACCAGCTGCTTGGCGCTGGTGTGGGTGATGGGGCGTAGCCGGGTGCCCTTGCCCCCGCTGAGGATCAGGCCCTTGAGCTTCTCAGCCATTGGATCTCCGCCTTCCGGGGAATTGACGCCGGCGGCCGGGAGTCTACATGACGGAGCGGTAACGGCTTGTCCACGAAGGGTTGGAGTTTGGCCAGGCCGCGTCCCCCAGGTGGTTAGCCTCGCCCCAAGGGAAGAGATCCAGCCGTTTGGGGAGTTGGGAGTGAACGCAGGCCGCCGCCGCCCGCCAGAGCGACGATCCCCGTGGCCGGGGATCATCCTGGCCCCGCTCCTCCTGGCCGTGCCCCTGCTCTCCCCGGCGCCTGTGCTCTCCGACACCGCCACCCCGGCGATCAGCCTGACCCTCGGCACCACCACGGTGACCCTCCAGGGCACGGCCCTCAATGGGCTGTCCCAATTCGACCTGGGGCCGGCGGGGTTGAACGTGGTGACCGCGTCCGCCACCGCCCGCGACCCGTATCGGGAGGTGACCCTCACCGAGGTGCCCTACGGTGCCGTCGATGCGGATGATCCCGCCCTCGGGCCCTCGTTCCCGGGGGCGGCCGCCGGGTCGCGCGCCTCACTGGGGGCCTTCCGCACCTCCCAGGGAGCCGTACCCCTGGGTGACCCCGAGACCACCCTCTTCGGCGCCGAGGTGACCGGTGCCGCCAACCTGGTCAACCTGGCTGTCGATGGTCCCATCCCCACGTCCACGGTGCTTGTGGAATGGGTGACCGAGGCCGAGGGTGGCCTCTGGCTCGTCCGGGTTGCGGAGGGAGTCGGGAGCCCCGGCACGGTGGCCGCGGCCGCACCGATCGTCGCCCAGCTCGCCGACATGACGGTCGCTGCCGGGACTGTCGGGTCTGCGACGGAGGCCGGGGAGTACCAGCCGAACATCGCCAGCCAGGCCGCCACCAATGGCAGCGCCAACCAAGCTGCCCAGGGCGGCTCGGGACCCGTGCCGCCACCGGTCCCCACGCCCTCGTGGTGGAGCGGGACGTGCGACACCAACGACTACTCCGCGGCCGCTCAGGCGCTGATGGGCGCGTCCCTCTCCGCCTACCCCCTCAGCTCAACGTCGACCTGGGACGGCCTGACCGCCTGCGGCCCGCGTCCCGGTTACGCCGAGGGGCCGGACGTCAGCGTGCTCTATCCGGGCGCCCACTGGAGCGTTCTGGAATGGGAGTGCGTGGAGCTCAGCATGCGGTGGATGTACGAGGAGTGGAACGTCGAGCCGTATCCCGCCAACGGAAGCAATGTGGTCTGGAACTACGCCGCCTTCCAGAGCCAGTACAACCCGGACGGGCCGGTGCTGACGGCCGTCGCCAACAACGGCGTCGGCCCGATGCCGGTTCCCGGTGACGTGCTGAGCTACGGGGCGACCAGCACGGCTGGGCACACCTCGGTGGTGACGGGCACCAACATCGATGCCAACGGTGATGGCACGGTGACGGTGCTCGAGCAGAATGCGTCCGCGACCGGTTGGGACACGGTGACCGTCACCGACTGGGTCCTCGGTGGGTTCGACGGTGGGGTCTCCGGCTGGCTCCACAACCCCTCGATCCGCGTCGGTGGCGGGCCCGCACCCCTCACGCCGGCACAGAGCCGGACCCACGCCCTCGCTCCGGCCACCTGAGACCCGGGCTCCAACTCGGAGCGCGCCGCTTCTACACTTCCGGGACAGCCGCGACCGAAGCGGCTCCGATCTGAGCCTGGAGCGCATCGCCCGTGCCGTCATCTCACCGCCTGCTGAGGATTGCGAGCACCCCGCTGCGCCGCTATCTCGAGCCGCGGTTCGGGGCCATCGACAGCCGGCTTGACAGCCTCGCCGAGCGGGTGAGCGCGCTGGGGGCCGAACCCGGGGAGCTGGAGCGGGCGATGCGCTCGGGCTGGCTGCAGCGCGTCGACGTGACCGACCACAACCAGGCTGGAGGGCCCCCGGCCTTCACGGACTTCGACTCGCACGTGGTCAGCGCGGCCCAGTGTGTCGCCCCGGCCTACCTCGCCTGGTACCGGAAGCTGCTGCCCGGGTGGCTCGAGGACTCCGTCGCCCGCACCGAGGGAGGCGACGAATGGGAGCGGCGGGGGGGCGTCACCGGCGCGCCCATCCCCCTCTTCAACCGCAAGGCGTGGGAGTGGGCGTACATCGCCGAGATGGCGAGCCAGGCGGTCGGCTCTCGCAGGGGGGGGCGCGCGCTCGGCTTCGGTGTCGGCAACGAGCCGCTCCCGGCCCTCTTCGCCGGCTGGGGGATGGACGTGGTCGCGACCGACCAAGGCCCCGAAGCCGGCTCCGACTGGGCGGAGACCGGGGAGTTGCTGAGCGGACTGGAGGGCCTCTCCCGCCCCCACCTGTTGAGCGATGAGGAGCTCGCCCGGCGGGTGAGCACCCGCGCTGTCGACATGAACCACGTCCCGAGTGACCTCGGGACCTTCGACGTCATCTGGTCGTCGTGCTCGATCGAGCACCTGGGAAGCCCCGAGCTGGGCCTGGAGTTTGTCCGGACCTCCTGTGGGCGGCTGCGCCCCGGCGGCGTGGCCGTGCACACCACCGAGCTGGAGCTCACCCCCAAGGAGAGGACGGCCGACTACGGGCACTGCGCGGTGTACCGGCTCATTGACCTTCGAGGCTTCGCCGAGCGGATGCGGGCGGACGGCTACGAGATCTCGCTCAACACCCACGTCAGCCTGGACACGCCCCAGGATCGGTGGATCGACCTGGGCCAGGCGAAGGCAGTGCTGGTCGACCTGGCCCACCTCCGGGTCGTCATCGGTGACTCGGTGACCACCTCGATCGGGCTGCTGGTCCGCAAGCCGGCGGCGCCGCACCGCCGCACCGGCTCCGCGAGGAAGGAGTGACCGCAGCAGCCGGATTGCTCCGCTAGGTCCGTTCGCGTCGTGCGTTGCAGCTCCCCGCACCAGCTGACGAATTGGCATACTGGGGCCTCCCAGCGGTGGCGCGACCAGGCCCCGCCTGACGATGCCAGGCTCATGAGATGCCAATCCGTATCTGCACGATCATCGCCCGCAACTACCTTCCGGCCGCGCGCGTGCTGGCGTCCTCCTTCCTCGAACACAATCCCAGCGGGCACGTCGCGGTCCTGATCATCGACGACGTGCGGGGCGACGTCGATCCCGAGGACGAGCCGTTCGAGGTGGTCAGACCCGAGGACCTGGATCTCGATGCGGGCGAGTTCCACCGGATGGCGATGATCTACGCCCTGGTCGAGCTGGCGACGGCCCTCAAGCCGTGGCTCCTCCGCCACCTCCTGTCCCGCCCGGACGCGAAGGCGGTGATGTACCTCGATCCTGACATCCGGGTGTACGCCCCCCTCGACGAGGTCAGCGCTCTCGCCGAGGCCGAGGGGATCGTGCTCACCCCCCACGTCACCTCCCCGATCCCGCGGGACGGGAAGATGACCGACGAGAACACCATCCTGAGCGCGGGCATGTACAACCTCGGCTTCATCGCCGTGGGGGCGCAGGCACAGCCCTTCCTCGACTTCTGGATGGCGCGTCTCGCCCGCGAGTGCCGGGTCGACGTCTCCAAGAACCGCTTCGTGGACCAGCGCTGGATCGACTTCGTGCCGAGCGTCTTCGGCGGCAGGGTCCTCCGCGATCCCTCGTACAACGTCGCCTACTGGAACCTCGAGCACCGTGACCTGCGCTGGACCGAGGGCGGCTATCGGGTTGACGGGCTCCCCCTCCACTTCTTCCACTTCAGTGGTTTCGACGTGACCGCGCCGTCCCTGCTCAGCAAGTGGCAGGGTGCCCGGCCCCGGGTGCTGCTCTCGGAACGCCCAGACCTCGCCCGCATCTGCGGCGAGTACCGGGTCGCGATCGGAGCCGCCACGCGCGGCGGGGAATCCGGCACGCGCTACGGCTTCGCCGACCTGCCCAACGGCGCTCCCATCGATGACGAGCTGCGCGAGCTCTTCCGCGAGCGTCTGCAGGCAGCCGAGACCGCGGGCACGCCGCGGCCCCCCGACCCGTTCACGGACGATGGGGCCGAGGACCTGCTGGAGTGGGCGCGCTCGCCGTCGGGAGAGGCGGGGCACCGCGCCCCTCGCTACCTCGCCCTGCTCCTCTCCCGCCGTGCCCGGCTGCGGGACGCCTTCCCCGCCCCCCACGGCCCCGACTACGACGCCCTCCTCGACTGGGCGGAGCGGGAGGTGGCGGCGGGGCGGATCGATCGCCGGCTCATCCCGTCATCGCGGCTCGCGCCTGCCGAGGTGCCGCCCGGGGTCCGCTGGGCCCCGGCCGGCCGCCTCACGCCCGGAGTGTCGGTGGTGACCGACGCTCCACCCGGGGCGGGATCCGGCAGCTGTGCCGGGCTTCTGGTCGCGGCGGCCCAGGCGGCGGGAATCGAGACCGAGACGGTGGTCCTGGAGGCCTTCGGCGATCCTCCGCGCCTCCGGCCGGGTGTGCCCGGAGCCGGTCGGCACAACGTCAATCTGATCGCGGTCGGACCGGCGCAGTGGGACCGTTTCATGGAGGACGCCGGTCCCACCTTCTTCGACGGCCGCTACACCATCGGTTTCATGACCCGTGACCCGGGCACTACCCACGAGGGGGCAGGGGACAGCCTCGGCCGTCTGGACGAGGTGTGGACGACCAGCGATCCGGTCGGCCGCAGCGTCGAGCGTCTCGCCGCGAACCCCGTGTTCAGCTTCTCTCCACCGGTGGTCGCCCCGACTGTCCCCCCCGACGCCGATCGAGGCAAGCTCGGCCTGCCCGGAGGGTTCCTCTTCCTCTCCCGTCTCGACTTCCGCTTCAGCCTCGAGCGCGCGAACCCGTCCGCCCTGGTCGAGGCCTTCGCCCGCGCCTTCGTCCCCGGAGAGGGGCCGGTCCTGGTGTTCGCGGTGAGCGGGGCGTCATCGGGGCTTGCCGAGCTGGAGGAGCTGAAGCTCCTGGCGACCGCGCGGACAGACGTCCTGGTGCTGGACCGGGAGATGGATGCCGGCCAGAGCGCCGCGCTGACGGCTGCCTGCGACTGCTACGTCACCCTGGATCCGGGCCAGCTCTCCGGCCTGGCCGTGGCGGAGGCCGTCTCCCTTGGCAAGCCTGTGATCCTCACCGACGACCCGAGCGGCCCGGATCTGCTGGATGCGGCCACCGCGTATCTGATCCCGCTCTCCGCCGCCGACCCGCCCGTCGATGCGGTCGCCCAGCTCCTGCGGCGGGTCGCGGACCATCAGGAGGAGGCCCGCCAGATGGGCGCGCGCGCTCGTGACGCCGCGCTCACCAGTCACGGGCCCGCGGCACGAGCGGTCTTCATCCGGGAGCGTGTCGATCACGCCCAGGAGGTCCTGGTGGCCCGCGCGGCTGCACCCCGCGCTGCTCTCGACCCGCGGTCGCTGGTGGATCTGGCCGGCTCCCGTGCCGATGCGGGTGGACCATCTCGCATCTCTTTGATCTCGCGTCCGCTGCGCCGCATGGTGGCGCGGGTCACGGCACATGGCGACGCCCATCGTGCCCTCGTGGACACCCGCCTAGCCGAGGCGCTGCTCGCACTGACGGCACGTGTGGACGAGATCGACCGAAGGATGAGGGTGAGCGCGACGGGAGCGGCTCCGCCTTCAGCAGACGCGGTGGCCCAGCCCCCCCTCGCCCCCGGCGACGCGGAGCATGAGACCCCGCAGGTCCTATCCTCCGCAGATGCCGACCCGACCCAGACACGCGCCGTCCAACCGGCATCTGGCACCGGGCCCAGGCGACCTGATCGTCGCCTGAACACCAAAGCAAGAGGCTAGATCCGTTGACTGATCATGAGACTCCGACCACCGCCCCTGACGCGGACGATCCGACGACGCCCACGTCTGAGAACGAGCCGGTCGCGGAGCGGGCCGAGGACGAGATCCAGGGTCCGGCTCCCGCCACCGAGCCGCCCCCTCCGGACCACCCATATGACGCCGCGTATTACGCCCACTACTACACTCGCGGTGGGCCAGATCTGCCCTACGAGCGGACCCCGGAATGGCTGGGATTCTTTGGCCAGGTCGCGGAGCGGATCGTCGCCGAGATCGCGCCCGCCACAGCCCTTGACGTCGGGTGCGCCCACTCCTTTCTTGTCGAGTCGCTTCGCGATCGCGGCGTGGACGCCAAGGGCTTCGACATCTCAGAGTTCGCGATCTCACAAGCTCGCGAGGATCTCCGACCGCACGTTTGGGTGGGCAGTCTCCTCGATCCCATCCCCGGACACTACGACCTCGTCACCTGCATCGAGGTTCTGGAGCACGTCGAGGATCGGGACGCGGCGACGGCGATTGCCAACCTCTGCGCCGTCACCGACGACGTCGTGTTCACCTCTTCGCCCGATGACTATCGCGAGGAGACTCACGTCAATGTGCGTGCCCTCGAGTATTGGTCCGAGTTGTTTGCGCGCCAGGGCATGGTTCGTGACATCGGCTTCGACGGCTCGTTCCTTACCTGGTGGGCCGCCCGGTTCCGCCGGCGGCGTGACCCCTGGCCCCGCGTGATCGGGGAATACGAGCGTCACCTCTGGCGTCTCGAGGTCGAGGCACACCACCGGAACACCATGGTGATCGAGCAGATGCGTGAGATTCAACGACTGGCGCACGAGGAGGTGGCGCCTGCCGTCTCCGAGACGCCCCTCCCGGAGGCTGTCGTTGCGGAGCCTTTCGCCTCGGGGGTCGCCGACGAGGAGGAATGGACGCGTCTCGAAGAGATGGGACTTGCGCTGGCTCGGACGATCGCAGACCGAGTCGACCAGACCCTCACCGAGGTGGATGCACGACTCAGCGAGCGGATCGACAAGGCCCTCGCCGAGGTGGATGCACGGCAACGCGAGCGGACCGACCAGGTCGTGATGCAGCTCGCGCACCGTCGGCGCACGGGTGTCCGCCACTACATCCGCACCCACACCCCGCTCTGGTTTCGGCGGCTCGTCATGCGTGGAGTCCACCTCATCTGGTGGTCACTCACTCTGCAGCTTCCCCGGCGGCTTCGGGAGCGTCGGGATCAGCTGTCCGACGCAGGCGCGCGCGTCCTCGCCTCGCCACCGTCTGCCGGGGAGTTGGTGCCCACCGCGCCCGACGTCGGCGACACGATCAACGAGCGTCTCCGGCTCTTTGAGGCCGTGGCGACCTATGTGAGCCTGTCCTCGCGTCGAAGCGTGTCGGTCCTCACTGGCGATCTTGGCGCCGCGGGACTTCGCGGCGGAGTCGGCGCAGCCGTCATGATCGGCGCCCTCGTCGCCGAGCGTACGGAGACTCATCTGCGCCTTGTCACCCGAGCGCGAAGGGCCGACGCGGCTCGCGTCGCCGAGCTTCTCGAGCAGAATGGCTTGGAAGTCCCGCTGGATATGGAGGTGATCCATGTCCCACCGGCATCCGGTGACAGCCTTCCGGTGGCGGCGGGTGACGCCTTCCTGACGACAAGCTGGCGCGAGACCCGCGCCTTGCTTGCCGGCGTTCGAGCTGACCGGGTCATCCAGGTCGTGGAGGACGACGAGCGGGAACGCTACGGGTTGGGCGACGATCGCCTTGGCTGCGCAGAGACCCTGTCCGACCCGAACCAGCGTCTGCTCATCTACGGGCACACGTTGTTTACGGAGCTGAGCGAGGGGAAGGATCCCCTTCCCGGTCTGGCGGCGCGCGCCGCCTGGTTCGAACCCGCCTTTCCAGCGGCCCTCTACCACGACGATCCATCGCGGCGGGGGGGGAGTGAGAAGCGCAGTTTCCTCCTCTGTGTCGACTCGCCCAGCTCAGAGCGCCTCTACGGGCGGGCCCTCAAGGCGGTCGCGCAGGCATTGGAGGATGGGACCCTCAACGACGTCGAGTGGCGTTTCACGTTCCTCGGCAGCGGCCTCGAACCGATCCGCCTACCAGGCGCCGGCGTCCCAACGATCCTCGACGATCTGGCGGTGCGCGCGTACGCCGACGTCCTCCGTTCCACCGATCTCGCTCTCTCGTTGACCGGAACCGCCCACTCGGGGCTCGCCGCCGCGCGGTTGGTGGCGAGTGGAGCGGTGGTCGTGTGCGGCGTCAGGGAGACCCTGAGACCCTTGGACGAGGAGATGGGCAATGTCATCCTCTCGGGATCGAGCCTGGCGAGCCTCTCCCGGAGCCTTGCCGTGGGCACCGCGCTGGCGCGGGACGAGTCGTCCCGGGCAGCCAACTGCGCGCGCCTGAACCTCGAACGCGACTGGCGCGCATCTCTAGAGGCGGCTGTGAAGCGGTGTGCGGAGTGGATGCAGTCGTAGGAGGCCCGAGTGTTCACGGACGCTAGGTGCGAACCGGTCGCGTACCTGGATCCATGGTGCGCGTCCTACGAGGAGAGGCTGCGGGCGCTGGGACGGCGCTCTCGGCATGTCGCCTACGTCTACGAACGACCGGAGTCGAGCTCCTTCCGGTACCGCGTCTTCAACATGATCGAGGCCCTCGAGGCCGCGCCTGCCCTCGGCATCTCCGCATCCTGGTTCACTCAGAAGGATCTTCGCGGCGACCTCGCTTTCGTCGATCGGGCTGACGCGATCATCATCTGCCGCACGCGCTACGACCACGACCTCGCCCGGTTGGTGGCCAAGGCGCGAGCGCGGGGAACGAGGCTCATCTTTGACATCGATGACTTGGTCTTCGATCCCGAGTACGTGCACGTCGTGACGCATACCCTCGACATGACCCAGCCGAGCGACGACGAATGGAACTACTGGTTTGGCTACGTCTCCCGAATCGGCGCGGCGATGAGGTGCTGTGACTCCGTGATCACCACGACGGCGCCGCTCGCCGAACGGGTCCGGGACTACGCCCCTGATCGCTCGGTGACCGTCCTCCCCAACTTCCTCAACCGGCGGCAGTGCGAGCTTTCGCAGCGCCTTCTGGGGCGCAAGCGTGAGGGTGGCTACCGCCGGGAGGAACCCACCATGGTCGGCTACTTCAGCGGATCGCCGACACACAACCGCGACCTTCTTGTGGCCTCCCCAGGGCTCGCCCAGATCCTCAAGCGGCACTTGGACGTGGCGCTGCGTGTGGTTGGCTACATACAGCTCAACGACCTGCTGGAGCCATTCCGTCATCGCATCCAGGTCATGGGTATGCAGGACTTCGTCAATCTGCAGCGGACGATTGCCGAGGTCGAAGTCAACATCGTTCCCCTTCAGAACAACGTCTTCACCAACTGCAAGTCCGAGCTGAAATACTTCGAGGCCGGGGCCGTGGGCGTCCCCACCGTCGCGTCCCCGACCGCCCCGCTCGCGGGCGTGATCACGCACGGGGTCAACGGTTTTCTGTCGAGGACGCACGAGTGGGAGGGGAGGATTGCCGAGGCGCTCGACATGCTCCAGCGGGACCCGACGGTGTACGAGGGCATGGCCGATAGGGCTGCGGAAGACAGCCTCTCGCGGTTCGGCTGGAACCGGCAGGCTCGGCGGATCGAGGCTGCCGTCTTCGGACCTGGCTAAGCTGGCTGGGTCGCCGCGATGCCCGGCGGCAGGTCCCCGTCCGAGAGCACCAGCTCGGTGTCTGCCATGGAGAGCAGGAACCGGCGCCTCCTATGCCCGGTGAGCGGCTGCCACCGGGCCTGATCTCGGTCCCACTGCCACACGTGGTGGTATCCCCGCGTTGCACGGAGGATCCGGACGCGACCAGCCAAGCTCACGACGTGCTGCGCTGCCCAGCGGGGGCGCCCGGTCAGCCGAGCGAACCGCTCCAGCAAGTGGTAACCGTGGACGGAGAGCAGCAGCACCGGGCGGTGGGTGCGGAAGGCCCGGTGGAGGCGGGGCAGAACCACGAACTCCGCTCCCTCGATGTCGATCTTGAGAATGTCCGCCGTCAGGAACTCGGGCGTCCCAGACCAGGCACGAGCGTCCACGGCCTCGATGGAGGCTGTCGCCGCGCCGCCGTGAACAATGCTTGACATGCTGTCCCCGAGCTCCGTTGACGACATCCGAAACCCACCGGCCCTGCCTGCGATCGCCTTGGGGACGACCCGGATGCGCGGCGCAGCGTCGGAATTGAGCGACAGGTTCCAGCCCATAACTTCGAGGGCCACCGGGGCTGGCTCGTAAGCCACGACCTGAGCCCCGCGTTTCGCAGCAATGATGCTGAGCGGCCCCAGCCACGCACCGACATCCACAAAGGAGGTTCCGGGCCGCGCGAGGGAGACGATCAGAGCGATCGTCTCCGGCTCCCAGCGGCCCGCCGCAAAGAGGTCCCAGAAGCCCCCACGTTGGTCAGTCCGGACAAACCACGTCTCCGTCTCGACCCCGGGGACCCGGATGCCCAATGGCGGTTGACGGACGGGTGCGTGAGACATGGTCGGCGACGGGGCTGCAGGTACCGGCCGTCGAGCGTCAATGGCGGTCCTCAGTTCCGTTGGCAGCTCGTCGAGGTTCCAGTTGCTCACATGTGAGCGCATGTAACGCCGGTAGTACTCCTCCTCCTCTGTTAGGTGTCCTGAGTCGAGGTACCAAGGTAGGTGGCGCGCCACATACGGCGGTCCCGTGCGCAGTGCTCGTCGGCTTCCTCTCGGAGCCCCGGGGCGATAGAGGGCAAACGTCGTGTCGAGGTCGGCTCGGAAGACCGCGGGCTCGACCTCCCTCTCCCAGAACTGCGATTCCCACAGAATGACGTCCCCGCGGAACCGATAGGTGGACGGGAGGTCATCGATGCGCAGTCCAAAGCCGACCTTGTCGACCTCGGGATGACGGCCGAGGATCTCCGCGAAGCGGTCCACAGCATCGCGGGGGGCCTCGTCATCGGGGACCACGTCGCAGTCGGTGACGACAAACTGACCGCTGTATCCGATGGTCGCGAGCACGTCGGCATCCCACGCCGCCAGATGACCGACATTGCGACCGAGCCGGAGAACCTGGTGGGGAGACTCGCCGTAGTAGCAGAGCAGCGGCTCGTACGACGAGTCGTTATCGACAAGAATGATTCGCTCATGCCCGGCTGCCTCGAGCCAAGCCACGAGCCTCCGCAGATCGTCCAATCGATCGCGGCAGGTGATCAGGATCGGAGTGTGAGCTGCCTTCAAGGTCATGAGTGGTTCAGGGCGGCGATGGTCCCAGGCCGATGAAGCAATCCGGGCACCGACCAAGCTCGCCCGTGCGCCGAGTCTCGCCCTCGTGGGGCGCCCCAGCGGCACTGCTCGCGGATACTGGCTCGCTCCCAGTGCTGGGTCGAGTGGATCCCCGCGCTGTTTGGGTGGCCAATCAGATCCTCGGGCCTGCCCTCTCGACTCACGGATTCCACCTGCGGGTCACCGCCATTGGCTCTGAGGGGCGGGGGCTCACGCCACCGGGATCCCCGCCGAAGATGCGCCTCTCTCTTGCCACACCTCTTCCCCAAGTGCCAGCCACCACGAGCCCCGCGTCCAGTACCGCCCCCGGGCGCGATGCGGTCGCTCACTCCGACCACGCCGCGATGGCTAGAGGCAGTTGAGCCTATTCTAAGCTGTCAGCGGCCAGGCAATAGGACCACCCACGGCCAAGTGATAGGTCCACCCGCGGCCACCGGATAGGACCACCCGGTGCCCCGTCAGAACGGATCGTAGCCTGCTCTCAC
>PLTL01000204.1 GCA_003164475.1 Candidatus Dormiibacterota bacterium
TGCCGACACCGGGCTCACCGATCAGGGCGGGGTTGTTCTTGGTCCGCCGGGAGAGGATCTGGACCACGCGTTCGATCTCCATCTCCCGACCGATCACCGGATCCAGCTGGTTCTTCTGGGCCAGCTCGGTGAGGTCCCGGCAGAACTGGTCCAGGAGCGGGGTCTTGCTCGACTTCTTGCGCTCCGGCGCAGGCTCGTCCTCCAACCCCTGCTCCTTGAGCAGCAAGTCGAGCTCGTGGCGAACCTTGTCCAGGTTGGCCCCCAGATCCTCAAGCACGTGGGCGGCAATCCCCTCACCCTCGATCAGGAGACCGAGGAGCAGGTGCTCGGTGCCCACGTAGGTGTTGTTCATCCGCTTGGCCTCTTCGAAGGCGATCTCGATCACCTTCTTCACCCGCGAGGTGGGGATGATCTGCTGGACGATGATCCGCTCGTTCCGGCCCAGCACCGAGTCGATGGTGTCCCGCACCTTGTGGATCTCGACACCCAGGTTGGCCAGCACCTTGGCAGCCAGCCCATCACCCTCACGGAGCAGCCCCAAGAGCAGATGCTCGGTGCCGATGTATGAGTGGTGGGACTTCTCGGCCTCGTCCTGAGCCAGGGTCAGGACCTTCTTGGCCTTCTCGGTGAAGCGCTCAAACGGATACACGGATCATCTCCTGGAGCCGGGTGGCGGTGCGGCGGACAGCCCAAGCTGCCGCCCCGGGGGCAATGGCTCGAGGGCTCCGAGGGGGGCCAATCACTAACGCATTATGCCCAATTCACCGGCTCCGAACCCCCGGGCCACTCCGGCTTCGCCGGGGAGGCACCGGGACCGGGCTAAAGCGCTTCTGCGGCTCCGGTTCCGGGGTCCAGACTCAGTCGGCCTGGTCCTCCTCCGATCCGGCGGCATCTGAGTCGGGCTCAGCCGCCTCCTCGGCCACGGCCTCCGCCGGCTCGACCTCCTCGGACCTGGCCCGGCTGCGCTTGGGCTTGGCGGCGCGGGCCCCCTCCTCCGACTCGTCCTCGCCTGCCTCGGGCTCGTAGTCGGCAACCGCCGCGTAACCACCTCCGGGCCCATCCTCCTCAGCGGGCAGATGGGCCGGCCGGGGCAGCAGCTGCCGATATGAGAGCGAGATGCGCCGGCGGGTGCGGTCGGCCTGGAGCACCACGACCCTGACTGTGTCCCCGACCCGGAGCACGTCCTCGGTGCGCTCGACGTGCTCCCAGGAGAGTTCACTGATGTGCAGGAGCCCCTCGACGCCGTCGGCAATCTGGAGGAACGCTCCGTACTTCTTGGTCTTGGTGACCGTTCCCTCGATCTCCGTGCCGGGCGGGAAACGGGCCTCGATGCTGTCCCAGGGGTCGTCGCTCATCTGCCGCAGCGACAGGGAGATCCGTGACAGCTCGGGGTCGAGCTTGATCACCTTGACGGTGACCTCATCACCCACCGCGAGCATGTCAGAGACGTTGCTGACCCGGTCCCAGGACAGTTCGCTGATGTGGATCAGGCCGTCTGCCCCACCCAGGTTGATGAACGCTCCGTAGGAGGTCAGCCCGCTGACCCGCCCGCTGACCACGTCGCCGACGGTGAGCCGCTCGAAGAGCTCCTCGCGCTGCCGGGCTCGGTCCTCGTCCTGTGCCGCCCGCTGACTGACGATCAGACGATTTCGCTTGCGGTTCACCTCAAGGATCTTGACCATGATCTGCTGGCCGACGAGGTCCATCAGGTTGCCGGAGTGGGTGCGGGCCACCTGGGAGCTGGGCAGGAAGCCCCGCAGGCCCATGATGTTGACGATCAGGCCGCCCTTGTTCTGCTCCCGAACCTCGGCCTCCACACCCTCGCCCGAGCTCTCCTTCTCGGCGGCCTTCGCCCAGATTCCCTCGGCCCTGGCCCGGCGCAGGCTCAGCACGACATTGCCGTCCTCGTTCTCGGACTGGAGGACGTAGACCTTGATCCGGTCCCCAGGGTTCAGCACCACCGCCTCCTCGGCGCGGCCGGAAAGCTCCCGGTTCGAGATCACCCCCTCGGACTTGGCGCCGATGTCGACCAGGACCTCGTCGGGGTCCACGCGGACCACCGTGCCGTCGACGATGTCCCCGTAGGTCAGGGTGCGGATGGATTCCGCGCTGGTGCGCAGATACTCCTCCATGGAGCTGAAGCTGGTCAGCTCCTCAGCGGGTACCGCAGTGGCGAACTCGGTCAACGGGCTGCTGAATCCTCCATAACAATCTCACCAAGGTCCCCCAGATCGGACCTCAGCGCGGGCGAGAGTATAGCAGCGATCCCGACGAGATCGGCTCGGCCGTGCTGGCGGCCCGAGCTCAGCCGGCGCAAATCTGGCCCGCCCAGCGGCGCCCACGTGGCACACTGGGAGGGTCCTGGCGGTCCATCCCAGGCCCTGGGCGATGCGTCACGGTTGAGGAGACCTGAGTGAGCACAGTCTCGACCCGGCAGATCTACGAGTATCGAACTGCCGAATCGCTGGAGGAGGTGAACCGACTGGCTGACGAGGAGGGCTACGACCTCTTCCAGGCGGTTGCCCTCGAAGGCAAGCTTCGCTTCATCGTGCGCCGCGTCCGCGAGGCGGACCCGGGCCGCCGGGTCGGGTTCACCAGCCCCGCCTAACCTGCCGCCGCCCGCCCGGCCTGATCGGGGGTCACCTCCAAGGCCAGGTCGAGGGCGGGGGCGCTGTGGGTGAGCCGACCCACCGAGATGAAGTTGGGACCAGCGGCCGCATATTGGGCCAAGTTGGAGAGGCACACACCGCCGCTGACCTCCACCGCGACCCGGCCCGCCACCAGCTTGACTGCAGCGGCCACCTCGGTGGGGCTGAAGTTGTCGAGCAGCACCCGGCCCAGCTGGAACCGGAGCGCCTCGCCCAGCTCCTCGAGGGAGCGCACCTCGACCTCGATCTGATCGCCGGGCTGGCGAGCCCGGGCCCGCTCCAGAGCGGCTGCCAGCCCTCCGGCCAGATCGACGTGGTTGTCCTTGATCAGAATCGCGTCGAAGAGTCCCATTCGGTGGTTGTGCGCCCCCCCGGTCCGGGTGGCGTACTTCTGCAAGTGGCGGAGGCCGGGCAGAGTCTTGCGCGTGTCCAAGATCACCACTCCGAGCGGCGCCGCCAGCGCCACGTACCGGGCGGTGAGGCTGGCGATTCCCGAGAGATGCTGGAGAAAGTTGAGCGCAGTCCGCTCCGCCGCCAGGACCGCCGCGGCCGGGCCCTCCACCGCGATGGCGACGCTGCCGGGGTTCAGGCGCTCCCCCTCCGGGACCACTTGCTCCCATCCGACCGCGGGATCGACCTGGCGGAAGACCTCTCTGGCCAGCTCGGAGCCGCAGAGCACGCCCTCCTCGCGGGATACGATTCGGGCACGGCACCACCGCCCCGGGACCAGCACCGCCTCTGCGGTGAGGTCGGTGACCCGCCAGTCCTCCGCCAGGGCCCGGCTGGCCTGGGCCCGGATCTCAGCCGGGTCGAGCTGGCTCAACGGGCCTGAACTCCAGGGCCGAGCCTCGGCGCTGCACCACGGTGCCGAGGAACTGGTCGTCCAACGTGGGGTGGTCGCTGCGAAAGTGCGCACCCCGACTCTCTCGGCGGTACTCAGCCGCCTGCACCAGTAGGCGGCTGGTACCGAGCATGCTGCGCAGTTCGCAGAGGTGGGGCTCGACCGGTAGCTCCGGGGTCCGCTCCACGATCTCGTCGAGCCGGGCCCCGACCAGACTCAGACCGCCGCGGTCCCGGACCATCCCAGCCCCGCTCCACATTGCCTCCTGGAGTCGGCGGCGATCCTCTTCAACCCCCGCCCGCAAGACCGGCTCCAGCTCCAGGTCCGCGGGCGGTTCCGGCCGCGGCAGCCGGCCCCCCTGGCCTCCGCCCATGACCGCCTCGACGGCCCGGGCCGAGAACACCAGCGACTCCAGCAGGCTATTGCTGGCGAGGCGGTTGGCGCCGTGCACCCCGGTCGACGCCACCTCGCCGGCCGCGAAGAGGCCGGGGACGGTGGTGGCCCCCATGAGATCGGTGCGAACCCCACCCATCTGGTAATGGGCAGCTGGAGCCACGGGAATCGGCTGCTTGGTCACGTCGATGCCATGGCGGGCGCAGGTAGCGGTGATGCTGGGAAAGCGCACCCGGGCCTGGGCCGCCGGGATCGGGCGGAGGTCAAGCCAGACATGCTCCAGCCCCCGCTCCTCCATGCGCTGCTTAATCGCCCTCGCCACCACGTCCCGGCCCGCCAGCTCTCCAGCCGGGTCGGCCCCGAAGAGGAAGCGCTCCCCCAGGTCGTCCACCACCAGCGCCCCCTCCCCGCGCACTGCCTCGGAGATCAGGTAGGCGGGGGCCCCGGGGACCGCCAGGGCGGTGGGGTGGAACTGCACGAACTCGAGGTGAGCGATCTCGGCCCCTGCCTGGTAGCCGAGCCAGACGCCGTCGCCCGTGGACGGCATCGGGTTGGTCGTGTACCGATAGCAGCGCCCCAGCCCCCCGGTGGCCAGCAGCACTGCCCCCGCTTCGAGGCGGGAGATCGAAGGCTGGCGGATCGAGATGGCCTCCACTCCCCAACACCGCCCTTCGCTTATCAGCAGCCTTCGGACCAGGTGCTCCTCCAGGATCAGCGTGGCCGCCGCCACGGCCCGGAGCGCCAGCAGCTCCTCGATCTCCCGGCCGGTGGCGTCACCCCCCGCGTGCACCACCCGGGAGCGGGAATGGGCCGCCTCCCGCGCCACCAGAAGCACCCCGTCCTGGGTGTCGAAGTTGACCCCCAGCTCGATCAACTCGTGGATCCGCCCCGGCCCCTCCTCCACCAGCGCCGCCACGGCCAGGGGGGCGCAGAGGCCCCTTCCCGCCGCCAGGGTGTC
>PLTL01000142.1 GCA_003164475.1 Candidatus Dormiibacterota bacterium
CAAAAGAGGTATTTCGGGACATGGGGAGCCAACCCACCTGTCCACTTTGCGCGACACCTCCGCTGGTAAAGGTGGCCCTTGGTCCCGTACCATCGATCCCGTGGCTCGAACAGCCGTTCCCGATGAGGCTGCCGCCGAGGTCCGCGGCGAGCTCAGCGCCCTGGCCCGGGAGCTCCGCGAGCGCCGCCAGCTCCTCCTCCAGAGCCAGGTTCGGCTCAGCCAGAGCTCGAAGTCTCCCGCACCGTCATCAACGAGATCGAGGCGGGCACCCGCTTTCCCTCGGTGCGCACCTACGCGAGACTGCGGGCAGCGCTGGGCCTGGAGCCGGCGGCGGCTGCGATGATCCCAAGGCGGCTGCCGCTTGAGCTCGACTCCGACCGGGTGACCGCCCTCTGCGCCGGCCTGCTCGCCCGCCACGAGGCGAGCCTGGGCGAGCTCGCCTCCGCCCTCGACATCGCCATCCCAGCGGTGCGGGAGAACCTGGAGCGGGTGGCCGAACGGCTGCGCCCGGTGGGCTACACCCTCACCGACGACGGCGGCACCGTCCGACTCTGGCCGCTGCCCGGCCCGCCCAGCGAGGTGGTGCGCTGCCTCAGCACGGTCGAGGAGACCGTCCAGCCCTCGCCCGAGCAGGTCGGGATCCTCGGCATCGTCGCCTACTTCGGGCAGATCACCCGGACCCAGATCGAGGCCTTCCGCGGCGAGGGGGACGGGGCGGTGGAGAGTGCCTCGGTGCTCGACCGCATGGTCCGCCAGGGGCTGCTCGGCAAGGTCCGCTCCGACCGCGGCCTCGGTGCCCCCTACGTCTACTCGGTCACCACCAAGGCGCTGCGGGCGTCCGGCTACCCGAGCGTCGAGGCGATGCGCGAAGTGATCGCCTCCCGGTTCACCCCGGCGCAGCTGGCGGCGATCGCCAACGCCTTCGAGAAGGACACAGAGAGGCTGACCCGGGGAGCGCGGAACGGTCGGCGCCCCCCCGCCCGCGAGGTCGACGCCGCGCCCGAGTTGCCGTACCCGCTGATGGCCGAGGGCGCGCGATGACGGCGGGCGATCCGATCAGGGCGGCGCAGGAGGTCAAGAGGACGGCTGCGCTGCTGCGCGACGCCCGGGCGGTACTGCGCAAGCTCGACGTCCTCGCCGCTGCAGCCAGGGAGGCTGACGACCCGGCTCACGCCGACATCGCGGCCCTGCGCGATGGCTGCGAGCGTCTGGTCAGCCAACTGGGCCACCGCGAGCAGACCCTGCAGCGCCGAGCCCGCGACGCCGTCCGGCGCATCCGCTGACGCCCCGCCGGCCGCGAGGACGCAGCCAGGGCCCGCCGGAGGAACTGATCACGGCGTATCCCCGGTCGGAGAAGGCCTGCTTCACCGTGCTGACCAGCTCGATGTGAGGCACGGGCCGGTGGTACGGGCCCATCGGCTCACCGGCGGGAATAGCGGCGAGATCCTCTAGGGTGACCAGGTGCGCGAGGCTGAGTGGCTGAGCACGGCCTCGTGGCGCGGCCGACGGCTACGAAACCCCGCTCAGGAGCCAGCTCGATCACCCGGCCAGGCGAGACAGTGTCCCGTGTCGCTGAACGCGCTCGACCTGCTCGGCCTGGTGGTGATCCGGCCCCGCACGGTCGGCGACAGCACCATCGGGTTTCTCGTCCTCACTCAGCGCGACCGGCGCGCTGAGCGCATCGACAGGCATCGGGACATCGTCGTGCCCGGCGCCGTTTACGGGGATTGACTTCGGCTGCTCACCCTCGGGCGCCAGCGGTCTCCGCCAGCTGAGGCAACTCCTGACCCGAGCCAGTCGCCTGCTGACCGCGCAGGAGGTCCTCGAAGCGTTCAGGGGACACAGGCGGGCTGAAGAGATACCCCTGGAGCAGGTCGCAGCCGTTGCGGCGGAGGAAGGCCAGCTGCTCCGGGGTCTCGACGCCCTCCGCGGTGACCGCTAGGCCGAGCCGGTGGGCGAGAGCGATCATCGCCGCGACTAGCGGAGCATCGTCCTCCTCATGTTTGATGTCGGCGAGGAAGGAGCGATCGATCTTGAGGCGGTCGACGGGGAACGTCGCCAGCTTGCTCAGACTCGAGTACCCGGTGCCGAAGTCGTCGATGGCGACGGCGATGCCGGCACTGCGCAGGTGGCGCAGCTCGTTGAGGGCCTCCACCGGCTGCGACACCGCGGAGCTCTCGGTGATCTCGACCTCGAGGCGATCTCGGGGGTACCCGGTCTCGAGCAGCGCGGCCGACACCCTGTCGACGAGCTCGCCCCGGCCCAGATCGCGCCCCGAGATGTTGACGGCGAGGAGGAGATCGGCCAGGCCCGAGGCCCGCCACGCAGCCACCTGGGAGCACGCCGCGTGGAGCACCCAGGTGTCGATGGCGCTGATCATTCCCGTCTCCTCGGCAAGGGGGATGAAAGTGTCGGGAAGTACGAAGCCTCGGCTGGGGTGCTGCCACCGCACCAGCGCCTCGCAGCCGACGATGGCGCCGCCGTCCACATCGATGACCGGCTGCAAGAACAGGCGCAGCTCGCCGCGTTCCACGGCGTGGCGCAGGTCCTGGTCCAGGCTCAGGCGTTCCGTGGCCGTCGCGAGCATGCTGGGCACGAACACCTCCACCCTGCCACTGCCCGCAACCTTGGCCGCGTACATCGCCAGCTCGGCGTTGCGCAGCAGCTCATCGGCATTGGTCTGCGCGGTCGATGACGTGACGACGCCGATGCCGATGCTGATCACCAGGCTGCCGCCCGCGAACTCGAGAGGAGACTGGAACGCCTCGTCGAGGCGCTCCGCCGCCCCGAGGGAGTCCTCGGCGTGGTCGACTTCCTCGAGGAGCACGGCAAACTCGTCCGCGCCCAGCCTGGCGACTGTGTCGCCGGGCCGGAGCGCTGCCGATATCCGTGCCGCCGCAGCCTGGAGCAGCGAGTCGCCCGCCACATGGCCCAGACTATCGTTGACTTCTTTGAAGTGGTCCAGGTTGATGACCAGGACCGCGATGGTGGCGCTGTGGCGGCGCATCCGGGTGAGCGCATGCCCGACCCGCTCGGCAAACAGAGCCCGGTTGGCGCCGCCCGTCAGGGGGTCGCGGAAGGCGCCCTCGCGCAGCTGCGTGTCCAACCGCTTGCGCTCGGTCACGTCGTTGATGAGCGTGAGGATCCCGGGACGGCCGTCGAACTCCTGGGCCACGGTGGTGAGCTCGACGTCGATGAGCCGGCCGTCCCGCAGGCGGTGGCGGGCGTTGTAGGCAGTCTTCCCCGCCCGAGCCCGGTTGAAGTCGACGGCAAGATGGGCAACATCGCGGCGGATGGCGGCGATGGTCAGCGCCCCGAACTCCTCCGCCGAGTACCCGTACTTGGCAACAGCGGCATCGTTGACGGCGAGAAAGCGCTGCGTCTCCGCGTCGAGCACCCACATCGGCTGCGGGTTCTTGAAGAACAGACGGCGGAACCTCGCCTCGCTGGCGACGAGGGCGCTCTCGCACCGCCGGCAGGTCTCGCGCAGCTCGATGTTCACCCACGCTCTGACCGCCGCCGCCGTGACCTGGTCGGCGACGAGCCGGAGGGCCTCCGCCTGGGCTTCGTCGAACGCATGGGGTTGGGACGAGGTCACCGTGATCGCCCCCAGGCTCACGTCCGCGTGGACCAGGGGGACGGTGATCAGCGACCGCGCCCCCAGGCGGCGGCACACCTCCCGGTCCACCTGGGGGTCCGCCTCGGTGTCGTCGCAGACCTGGGCGGCGCTGCCGAGCGGACCGCGCCACGGGTGGTCGGGCTCGGCACCGGCAGGCCGGGAGCGAGAGGCAGGCCAGGTCCCCGCCGTCGCCCGGTGGGCCAGACCGTCGCCATCGACCACCTCGACCACGGCTCGCTCGGCCCCGCAGAGGGCCTGGGCCCGCGCAACGGCCCGCCAGGCGATGGCGTCCAGGTTGGCGCCGCGGTCGAGGACCTCCTGCTGGAAGGAGGCGAGGTCGAGAACCTGTGGCACCACCGACGCTCGTCCCACCCGCCATCGGACCTCGGGCGCGGCCCCGGGAACTCGTCGCGGAAGGCTGGACTCCATGATCCGAGCTCAGGCTAGTATGCGAACACGCCCGGCGCAGCCCGTTCTTGGTGATGCTTGTCTCAGAACCGCTCAGAAGTGTCACGAGGCTGTGGCGCGATTGGTGCGTCTGTTCTAGAAAGCGCTGGTCCCTCGACCAGAGCGGGCGCTGGGCTCTGTCCATATCTCGGCGGGGCGGCACACAGACACCGAGGCTGCCGTCTCTCCGGACGGCGACGGCTGAGCGACCCCGGGATGTAGCGGCGAGCCGCGGGCGTCCCAGGGTCATGCGTCGGGTGGGCCAGCTTCACGTCCCGGGGCCGGCTCGCCGCCGTCGCATACGATACACTACACTCTCGTAACGTATCTTTCAGGAGGACAGACCAGTTGACCGAGCCCCCACAGGCTTCGAATGTCCAGCAAGCCAGGTCACGAGGAGGTCGTCCGCGCGACCCCGGGATTGACGTGGCGATTCGTGAGGCTGCCTTGGATCTGTTGGCCGAGAAGGGCTATGAGCAGCTGACCATCGAAGCAGTAGCGGAGCGGGCCGGGTCGGGCAGGTCCACGGTCTACCGGCGCTGGAAGTCGAAGGTTGAGCTTGTCATCGACGCGCTGAGCACCATGCCCCAAGAGATCGAAGAAGGTCTGGACACCGGATCCCTCCGAGGCGATCTGGCCCTCTTCAGTGAGCGGTTCAATCGACATCGGGAGCGGGAGGGGAGGACCTTTGCCATCGTTCGGGGTCTCGCTGCCGCGCTCGCCCAGGAACCCGAGCTGTTCGCCGCCGTGAACGAGCACTTCATTGCGCCGAGGCTTGCCGGGTTGCGGGCGATGTTCGAGAATGCGGTCGCCCGAGGAGAGATCAGCGAAGGTAGCGACCTCAACATGCTCGCGTCGGTCATCCCGGCGTTCGTGCTCCACCGCATGTTCGTAGAGGGCGCGGCATCGGACCCTGCCTTCATGGCCCGGGTGATCGACGTCGTGCTGATCCCCGCGGCGACCACCGCTTCCTCGCCTTCCACCTCAGGAACGACGCCATATGGCGACGACCGAACGGCGTGACGACACCGAAGCAAGCCGGGCGGGCAGCC
>PLTL01000052.1 GCA_003164475.1 Candidatus Dormiibacterota bacterium
CCGGGAGGCAGCAGCGTGGGGACTTCGGGGCGGTCCATGTGGTTCCCTCCAGCGGTGCCGAGGTCCCAGACGAGTCAGAGTCGGTGCGGCTGGTGATCCTGGGGCCCGACGTCCCGCACGCTGGAAAGGGAGCCGAGACGCGGGCGCTCCAGGATGCACAGGAAATCCTTGAGCAGCGGGGCAATGCCTCCCGCCTCTACCGGAACCTGCTCGTCTTCCTGGCGGCAGACGCAGCGCGCTGCGAGGAGCTGATGCGCGCCGCCGCTGAATTTAAGGCGTGGGACTCCATAGATGCCCAAGCGGATGAGTTGAACCTCGGCTCATTCAACAAGGGCCAGATCAAGAAAAAGGTCGAGAGCGCAGACCAGGATGTCCAGCTACGCCTCAGGGAGACCTACCACTGGCTTCTGATTCCCGAGCAGCCTGAGCCCCAGGGCGAGCTCAAGATCGACACGATGCGGGTCACGGGCGATGGCACCCTGGCGGAGCGGACCAGCCGCAAGCTCATCGACAGCCAGCTCCTCAACCGGGTCTTCAGCCCCGTCCTACTTCGCATTGCGCTGGACCGCGTTCCGCTGTGGAAGGGAGATCACCTGACAGCAGGCGAGCTGTGGGATCACCTAGCCCGCTACGTTTACCTCCCGCGCCTGGCCAGCCGGGAGGTGCTGTACAACGCGGTGGAGTCCGGACCCCACCAACTGCTCTGGGACGACGAGGGATTCGCTCTCGCTGAGAGCTACGACGAGCGTGCCCAGCGGTACCTGGGACTCCGGGGCCCGGGCACCGAGCCAGCTCAACAGCTAGCCGTGACCGCCGGCACCCTGTTGGTCAGGCCAGGGGCAGCCAAGGATCAGCTAGCGCGCGATGCAGCTGAGCAACCCGAGTCCACCCCAGGAACGTCGGCGCCCAGGGCTGCTTCGAGTTCGGCCACCACCGCCCGTCAGGGCCCGGCACCAACTCCCACTGCGCCGCCAGCGCTGCGGCGTTTTCACGCCACCGCCAAACTTAACCCGCTGAGGATCTCGAGCGACGCCGCACAGATCGCCGAGGAGATAGTCCAGCGTCTGGCAGGCGTGGTCGATACGGAGGTCAAGGTCACCGTGGAGATAGAGGCGCGAACGCCAGAGGGCTTCCCATCCGACGTTGTGCGAGCCGTTAGTGAGAATGGGCAAACGCTCAAGCTCGACTCATTCGGGTTCGAAGAGCAATAGCCGCCGACGTCATTGGGAGGTTAAGTTCCATGCCGTACATTGACCCTGAGCCCAAGTGGGCTCACGACACGTGGAAGCGCACTCCTGACGACTGGCAGGGCGCTCAACGAGAGGTGAGGGCGCACCTGATAGCGACCGCTCGGCGAAGAAGCGTCACAACGTACCTGGAGATTCACGGCAGCATCAGTAGCACCGAAATCCCCTCCACCGGTAACGCTTTCCAAAATGCGATCGGTGTGCTGCTGGGCCAGGTCAACCTCATCGAGAGCCGGAGGTTCAGCAAGCGCATGATGTTGTCTGCAGTAGCGGTCAACAAAGATCTGCACCCGGGAGCAGGTGTCCAGCGCGTGCTGGAAAAGATGGAGTGGGAGGGAGACTGGCCCACCTGGTTGGCCACCGTCTGGAGGACCTACGCCAAGCTCAAGTGACCCGCCGCAACTGACGGGATGTGGCGGGAGGGAGACGGGGCTGCCCTTTCCTGAGGGGGTCCCGCTTAGCTCGGGCGCCGGTCATGCAAGCGGTGTGCGCCGGCCACTTCCGCGTCGCTACGCTTGGCCCATGGGCGGAAAGTTGATTGTTACAGAAACTCCTGTGCCGACTGAGACGGCGAATGACGTCGCCTTGGCCAATGCCCTTACGATCTGAGTGAGCTTGTCCACCAAGCGCTGGAGCCACCGTTCCAGCTTCGCGATGATGCTGTCGCTCGATAGGCTCAGGCCGTACGTCGGCTGTTGTTCGATGCCCTGATTGATCGCCCCTACGGTAGCGAGGGCATGGCCGAGGGCGACATGGGCGCTGGACTCGTCCGTTACGGTCACTTGATCCAATCTGTTGAGGCGCTCCTCGATGCGATCGACCGTGGCTTCGTCACTCATCTCGAAGTCCGTCCTCCATGCCGGGTGGTGGGTTGGCCGTGGCGCGATAATGCCGCCGGTTAGCGGCATCCCGTGGCAGCCATAACGCCCCTAACAATACGAGGAACAGCGCAGGTGTGCATTGGGGTCAGAAGTCCAGCAGGTAACCAGCCGTCCCGGGGGGCCCATTCCTGCAATCCGCCGTCAAGCCGATCCGCGACAAGCNNTTGTAGAACGCCCGGTTGCCCGCCTTCCTCCTGGCCACAAAGCCTCCTTCCCGGAGGAATCGGAGTTGCTGAGATATACCGGTAGGACTCGCCCCCGTCAGCTCGGCTAGCTCACTGACGTACTTTTCCCCGTCAAGCAGAAGCTGGGCGATCCGAAGGCGGGTTGGATCGCCCAACATGGCAAACAGCCGAGCGTCCTCCTCTACGTCAATGTCCCTGGGCGTCACCCTGGTCATCAGGTTGCCCTCCGATCTATCTACGAATCTNNGTATGATACTCCTATGCGCTGGAGATCTAGGCGCCGGCCGAGCCGCATGTGCGGTCGAGCACACCGTGCAAAGGAACAATCGAAGTAGATGACGCCGGCTTCGGGTTTCAGTCGGCCAGACGTGGCCGAGCCCATACTCCAATCGCTAGTTGATCCGCCCTGGCTTGACGACGAGCACAGGCTGACAGGTCTGTCTGGGCGTATTCGCCCCACTGCCGTGTTCGCTTCCTACTGGCACCTCGCCTGTGAGCGTCAGCGGATCTTCTACCGTCGACTTTTGGGACGGTCGGCTCCCTGGACAGCTGACCCAATCTTGGCCACGCACCGCTTCACGAACACATAT
>PLTL01000327.1:0-2401 GCA_003164475.1 Candidatus Dormiibacterota bacterium
CCGCAACGGCGACGGGGGACTGACGAGCGACAGCTCGGAGCCCTCGAGCGTGGACTCCTATCAGTACACTGCCGACAACCAGCTCTGCTACGCGGGGTCGAAGAACACGGCAGGCTGCTCGAGTCCGCCATCGGGGAGCGACGCGTACGCGCTCGACCTGGCTGGCAACCTGACCGGGGACAGCGGGACGACCCAGAGCTTCAACGCGGATGACCAGCTCTGCTGGACGGTGAGCGGGACGAGCAGCAAGACCTGCTCGACGGCCCCCACCGGCTCCACCAAGTACGTCTACAACGTCGAGGGCGACCTGACCACGATCACACCATCGAGCGGAAGCGCGACCAACCTCGGCTACAACCAGGCCAACCAGCTGGTCAGCTATGGCCAGGGCACGACGACGACCGCGTCCTACGCCTACAACGGCGACGGTCTCCGGATGACCAAGACCGTCTCGGGCGTTACCACCCCCTACACCTGGGATGAAAGAGGCTCGGAGCCGCTCCTCATCAGTGACGGCACCTACGCCTACGTGTACGGGCCGGGGGGCACGCCCCTGGAGCAGGTGATCCCGAAGCCGGCGATCACCCTGGTGGGGACAACCACCGGCAGCGGCAACGCCACCAGCCTCACTCTGACCCTCCCGACCGGCACCAAGGCCGGAGAGCAGGTGGTGGTGGCCAGTACCCAGCCGTCGACGACGACAGTGACGGCGCCCTCCGGATACACGCAGGTGGCGACCGTCACGTCCGCAGGCTCCAGCCCCCTCGCGATGACCACGGTGTTCCGGCAGACGGTGGTCGCCGGGGAAACGTCGGTCAAGCTCACCTACAGCACGGCTTCCACGGCCCAGGCGGCGGTCCTCGCCGTGTACCAGGGAGTGGACCCGAACCTGCCGATCGACCTGAGCGCCACCGGCTCGACGGCGGCGGGCACGTCGGTGACCGCCCCATCGGTGACCCCGACCAACGCCCAGGACCAGCTGCTGGTCTTCCAGGGGGCGACGGGCACCTTCTCCGCCGAGAGTTGGACAGCACCGAGCGGGACCACGGAGAGGGTCCAGGGCAACTCGACCGCCAACGTCACCGCGGGGCTGGCCGACCAGCCCCTCACCCTGGGGGCCACAGGAACCCGAGTCTCCTCTTTCGGAGCGAGTGCCAATCTCACCACGGTGAGCGTCGCCCTCTTCCAGCCGCATACCATCTCCCTGGTGGGGACGGCCACGGGCAGCGGCAAGGCCACCAGCCTCACCCTCACCCTGCCGACTGGCTCGGTGGCGGGTGACGAGGTGGCGGTCGCGACCACCCAGCCGTCGACGACGACGGTGACGGCGCCCTCCGGGTACACGCAGGTGGCCACGGTCAGCTCGGGGGGGACGGCCCCCAAGGCGACGACCACGGTCTTCCGGCACACGATGGTGAGCGGGGACACCTCGGTGAAGCTCGCCTACAGCACCAGCTCCACGGCCCAGTCGGCGGTGCTGGCGGTGTACCAGGGGGTGGACCCGAACCTGCCGATCGATGTCAGCGCCACCGGGTCGACGTCGGCGGCGACCACCTCGGTGACCGGTCCGTCGGTCACCCCCATCTACCCCAACGACAGGCTCCTGGTGATCCAGGGGGCGACCGGGACCTTCTCCGGGAAGACCTGGACGGCACCGACCGGCACCACCGAGGATGCCCAGAGCAACGTCACGGCCAACGCCTCGACCGGGCTTGCCGACCAGTNNGCTCGGCAGCACCCGGATGCTGACCGATGGAGCGGGAGTGGTCCGGGCGACCTTCACCTATGGCCCGTACGGCACACTGACCGCATCCACGGGTTCGTCGACGACCCGCTTCCTCTTCTCCGGGCAGTATCAGGATGCCGAGTCCGGCTTCTACTACCTCCGGGCCCGCTATTACGATCCCACCGTGGGGCAGTTCCTCAGCGTCGATCCCCTGGTGGCCAAGACCCTGAGCCCTTACGGCTACGTCCAGGGGAATCCACTCAACAGCTCCGACCCGAGCGGGGACTGTGGGCTTTGGGGCAGCGACACCTGCTGGGGTGACGCGGCAGGTTGGGTGAACGACGCCGTCCACAACAATGAGTTCGGCTGGTGCGTTCAAGCCTCGGCTGGAGCTGCGGTCGGCGTGAGCGGCTCAGGCTGCTTCGTCTTCAACGCCAACGGCATCGGGTTCACCGGAACCATTGGCGGCCAATTGACTGCCGGAGCCAGCGCGGGGATAACGACAGGACCGTTTGTGGGCATCGGCGCCCGGACACCAGAGGACCTTGGAAACAACTTCGACTACGCCGGCGCTTCCGGCGGTGCAGGCCCCTCGTTTGACGCGACAATCGCGGGTGGGACTGGGAGTTGCGGGCAGCAGGTGACCACAATCTATGTCGGCGGTGGATTGGGCGG
>PLTL01000327.1:2423-2584 GCA_003164475.1 Candidatus Dormiibacterota bacterium
TCAATCCCCCTGGCCCACCTCACCTTGCGTGCGGACTCGCTTCGTATCGGCCTACGAGCACCGATGAGCTTCTTCTTTGGGTGGTGGGTGCGCGGATCGGATATCTCGTATGAATCTATTCGCGCACTAGGGATGGTCCGTTCCGACTTCGGAACGCGGGG
>PLTL01000330.1:0-510 GCA_003164475.1 Candidatus Dormiibacterota bacterium
GGGGCGCGCTCATCTTCGGCGGGGTGACCGCCTTCGCCTGGTCGGCGCCCGTCCTGACCCCGCTTTGCGCCACGAGCACGAGCGCATATAACTGGTCGCTGAGTCTCGGTGAGGCCGGTGCCATCGACTACTCCTGGGGGAGCCAGGACACCAACAACTCCACGGCGCTCGGTGATGAGCCGAGCGGGACGACGGACTTCTCGACCGCGCGGGTAACGAGCGAGACGGACCTCTACGTCTGGTTTGATGCCGACACCACGGCCGTAGCCAATAGCACGGCGGACGGCTCCGCGTGCTCGACGCCGACGCCGACGCCGACGCCGACGCCTACGCCTACGCCTACGCCTACGCCTACGCCAACCGCGACTCCCACGGCCACGCCGACCGCGACGCCTACGGCCACGCCGACCGCGACGCCTACGGCCACCCCAACGGCTACCCCGACCGCGACGCCCACGGCCACCCCGACCGCGACGCCTACGGCCACCCCCATCGGAGGCGTGAGCGCGG
>PLTL01000330.1:626-3080 GCA_003164475.1 Candidatus Dormiibacterota bacterium
CCGGAGAAATCGTTCCGGCCTCCTTTTCGTCTCCCCGGTGGCCAGCCGGCCCATCACGTCGCCACGGGCAGGCTCGCCTTCACCATGATCGGAGCGGGGGATCCGGATTGGAGGCAGCGATGTTCGATCTGAACGGCAAGGCGGCGGTGGTGACCGGCGGCTCTCGCGGGCTGGGGCGGGCCGACTCCCTGGCGCTCGCCCGCGCCGGGGCCGACGTGGTGGTCAGGGACATCCTCCTCGAGTCCGACCCCGAGCTCCAGCGGGTCGCCGAGGCGTCGCAGTCGGCGCTGGCCCAGCTCTTCACGTCCCACAACATGCTACGCGGAGCGTACCCGCGCCGAGATCCGGGCCATGGGTCGCCGCTCGATGGCGCTCAAGATCGACGTCACCGATCGTGACCAGGTGGCCGCGGCGTTCGCCCAGGCGAGCGTCAGCCCTTCGCGCGGCCGGCTGCCGCCGGCAGGGAGCCGGTCCCCCCACGGTCAGCCCCGGGCTGAGCCCGGACCCCGCGCGGTAGGGTCGAGGGGCATCCCTCCACCCGCCCGGGACCCGTCTCGACTTCTGCGAGACGCTGCTGCGGCGCGGCCCTCCGCCCCTCGAACCGTCGGCCCCCCCAACCGCCGGGTTCCGGCCGGAACCCGGTTATCGGCGTTTCGCGACCCGGATATCGGCGATCGGTGACAGGTGTAACGGACCATGCTATACTCCCAGACGTCGCTAAACGAGCGATAGCTCCACCAGATATGAATGGGGCGTAGGGTTCGTTCAGGTCGAAGGGGGAAGTCGAAGATGGGTCTTGCGGCCCTAGGGGTCCGGGTCAGACGCCCCTGGCTGGGCGTCTGGGGGAGGCGTGTCTGATGCTTTGTTGGTCGAGTCCAGAAGCGGTCCCGACGATCCGGCACTCAGTCGGTCGGGAAAGAGAGGAAGGAAGACATGAGTAGTCGTAGGTACAGAACCGTTGGCGCGGGGGGGGCAGTGGGTGCCGTTGCCGCGCTCATCCTGGGGGCGACGGTCGCACTGGCGTGCCAGCCGACCTCGATCACCACGAGCCTGAAAGCGTCGTCGATTCCGGTGGGCTCGTCTGTCTCTGACACTGCCAACCTGTCGGGGACGGAGGTTTCGGTCGCGACCGGAACGGTCACGTACGCCGTGTACACCAACAACTTCTGCACGTCCCTGGCGGCGAGCCCGGTGATCAGCGGGCAGCCGGCGGCGGTCACCGTCGCGAACGGGATCGTGCCGAACTCGCCCCCGGTCACCTTCGACCAGTTGGGCACCTTCTACTGGCGGGCGAGCTACTCGGGTGACGGCGTCCACAACCTGTACAGCATCAGCACATGTGGGGCGGAGGTCCTGACGGTCGTCAAGGCGACCCCCGGGATCACCACCACGCTGACGTCGGCCTCCATCCCGGTGGGATCGACGGACAGTGACAAGGCGAACCTGAGCGGCGGGTACTTGCCGACCGGCTCTGTGACCTTCAAGGTCTACACCAACACGCTCTGCACCGTACTGGCGACCACCGGCTCGGGCAACGACATCAGTGCGCAGCCGGTCCCGGCCGCGGTGTCGGTGAACGGCGACGGCAGCTACAGTTCGGGGTCGGTCACCTTCTATCAGGCGACGCCCACGTACTACTGGCAGGCGGCCTACTCGGGTGATGGCAACAACATCGGCGTGACGAGTGCCTGCACCTCCGAGGTCACGACGGTGACCAAGGACGGGCCCTCGATCAGCACGCAGCTGTCGGCGACCGCAATCCCGGTGGGGAACACGGCCAGTGACACCGCGACGCTGACCGGAGCGACGTCGAACGCGACCGGGACGGTGACGTTCACCATCTACAGCGACGCCTGCACGACCATGGCGACCACAGGGACGGGCAACGAGATCAATGTGCAGGCCGGCTCAGCGGCGGTGAGCGGCAACGGGACCTACGCCTCGGCCACGGTCAAGTTCTACAAGGCGGGAACCTACTACTGGCAGGCGGTCTACTCGGGTGACGCGAACAACGTGTCGGCGAAGTCAGCCTGTGGCAGTGAGATCGTCACGGTGAGCACTACCTCGACTCCCACCCCCACCCCAACGTCCACTCCCACCCCCACCCCACACTCCACTCCAACTCCCACCCCCACCCCACACTCCACTCCAACTCCCACTCCCACCGGCTCTGTGTTGGGGAGCACCCCAACGCCCACTCCCAGCGGCGCGGTGCTGGCGATCAGCGTCCCGGACACCGGAGGGGCGGGACCGACCGGCGGCGGATGGGGCTGGCTGAGCCCGATCCTCGTCCTTCTCGGTAGCCTCGTCGTGGTGGCCCAGTTCGTGGTCCGGCGGCGGGTCCGGACCGGCAAGATCAAGATCCAGGACATCTAGCGGTCGGCGGGGAGGCGCATGCCGTCTCCGCCAAACCTCAAACCCAGAAGGAGGCCGGAGCGATCGCCCGGCCTCCTT
>PLTL01000169.1 GCA_003164475.1 Candidatus Dormiibacterota bacterium
TCCATGACAGCCGGCCGGGAGCCCAAATCGACGGACGGGTGCTGCTCGACGGCGAGGATATCTACCGGCGCTCAGCCAACGTCCGGGACGTGCGTCGCCGGGTGGGGATGCTCTTCCAGCGGCCCAACCCCTTCCCTCAGAGCATCCGCGAGAACATCTCCCTGGGACCCCGGATCCACGGGCTCTGGTCGAACGGCGAGGTCGCCAGCCGGACCGAGGCCGTGCTCCGCGAAGTTGGGCTCTGGGACGCGGTCGGTGACCGGCTGGACAGCACGCCGTTCATGCTCTCGGGCGGCCAGCAGCAGTTGCTCTGCTTGGCCCGGGCGTTGGCGGTGGAGCCTGAGGTGCTCCTGCTCGACGAGCCCACCTCCTCGCTCGACCCACGTTCGGCAGCCCGGATCGAGGAGCTGATCGCGGGTCTCAAGGACAAGATGACGGTGGTCTTCGTCACCCACAACGTGCCGCAGGCCGCCCGCTGCTCGGACCACGTGCTCTTCGTGCTGGACGGCGAGGAGGTGGAGTTCGCTCCGACCAAGCAGTTCTTCCAGGACCCGGCCGACGCGCGCAGCCGGGCCTACGTGGAGGGCGGGACAGTCTGATCCGCGCGGGGCGCTCCCCGCTCACCGATCCGCCGGCATTTTTTGCCCTGGTTTCTTGAAGGGAGGATTCAATGCGCCCGAAATCGTTCGTCACCCGGCTATCTCGAGCCGCGCTGCTGCTCGGCGTCGCCGCCCTGGTGCTCACCGCCTTCGGGACCACTGTCGCCGTCGCCAAGGCCAAGAAGGTCGATAAGAAGGCCAAGCCGGTGGCGCTGCAGACCGGTAACCCGTCAGCTCCGGTGACCCTCGAAGAGGCCGGCTCCAGCCTGCTCTACCCCTACCTCCAGGTGCTGACGCCCCAGCTCAGCACCGCCTATCCCAACATCACCCTGGCTCCTGCCGCGGGCGGGTCCGGGCTCGGCATCTCCGACACCATCGCCAAGCTGGTGCAGTTGGGCGGCTCGGACGCCTACCTCGCGCCTGAGCTCGCGGTCGCCAACCCAGGGGTGGAGAACATCCCGATCGCGGTGTCGGCTCAGGCGATCGACTACTACGTGCCCGGCGCGCCCTCATTCCTCAATCTGAGCGGCAACGTCCTGGCCCAGATCTACGAGGGCAAGATCACCAACTGGAACGACCCCCAGCTCGCCGCCCTCAACCCCACCGTCACCCTGCCCAACCTCGCCATCGTCCCGGTGCGCCGGGTCGACTCCTCTGGGGACACGTTCCTTTTCACCAGCTTCCTCTCGGCGACCAACTCGGCCTGGGCCAACGGCCCCTCTGAGGGAACCACTGTCACCTGGCCGGCGGTCAGCAGTGAGCTGACGGCCTCGGGCAACCCGGGCATGATCCAGGTCTGCCACGCCACCCCGGGCTGCGTTGCGTACATCGGCGTCAGCGTCGAGGACACCGCCATCGAGGACGGACTTCAGGAGGCGCTGGTGAAGAACAAGGCCGGCAAGTTCCTCAAGCCGATCCACTCCACCATCGAAGCGGCCGTGGCGGCTTCTACGAAAACGACTCCGGCCACCCTGGCCCAGTCACTGATCTACGCGTCCGGCAAGAACTCCTATCCGATCATCAACTTCGAGTACCTCATGGTCCAGAAGCAGCAGAGCTCGGCTGCGGTCGCGGAGGCCATTCGGACCTTTCTCGCCTGGGCGAGCAGCCCAACCGGGGGCGCCACCTCGGACAATCTCTCCGCGGTTGACTTCGTGGCCTTGCCCACTAGCGTTATCCCCAAGGTCGACGCGGCCATCGCCAAGATCACCGGCTAGGCTGCACAGCTGACCTGGGCCGGAAGCAACTGACTTGATCCGAACCAGGGGCGGGGCCGGCGGCGACGCCGGCCCCGCCACGCACCGGCCGAAGCTGGCCGACCAGGACCTGACCGGCAGGGACCGGTTGGCGCGCGGCCTCTTCCTCGTGGCTGCCCTGGTGCCCGCGGGGATGCTCCTGTTCCTGGCCGCGGAGATGATCGACCAGTCGATTCCGGCCTTCATCTACAGCGGCCTCAACTTCTTCACCGGGCAGGCCTTCTCCTTCGGGAACCTGTACGCGACGACCTTCAGCCACCACAACGGCGTCACCGCCCCCCACGGCGCGGTGTACGGTGCCCTGCCCCTGATCTTCGGCACCCTGGCCTCGTCACTCCTGGCGCTGGCGATGGCGCTGCCGGTGTCGGTCGGGGCGGTGCTGGCGCTGACCGAGCGGATCCCCTACCGGCTCCAGAGCGGCCTCTCGGTCTTCCTGGAGATCCTGGCTGGGATTCCCAGCGTTACCTACGGCTTCTGGGGGGTCCTCTTCCTCGGTCCCTTTCTCGCCCACCACGTGTATCCCGCCCTCAGCTCCGTCCTGGGGTTCATTCCCCCGTTCAAGGGCCCAGTCGGCTCCGGCCCCGGCCTCTTGACGACGGCCGTGATCCTGGCGGTGATGATCGTTCCGATCATCGCCGCCACCACCAGGGAGCTGGTCCGCACCGTCCCGGTCCTGGCCAAGGAGGGGGCGCTGGCCCTGGGGATGACCCGCTACGAGACGGTGCGGGTCGTCACCCTGCCCTACGTCCGCCGGGGGATCGTGGCCGCCGCAATCCTGGGCTGGGCTCGGGCCCTGGGCGAAACCATGGCGGTGCTTCTGATCAGCGGCAACCTGCTGGGAAGGCTCCCGGCGAACATCTATGGCCCCTTCTCGACGATCGCGGCGACCATCGTGGACCTGCTCGACTCGGCCCTCACCGACTCCACCAAGATGGGGATCCACGCCCTCGCCGCCCTGGGCTGCGTCCTCCTCGTCATCACCGTGGTCACCAACATGGCCGCTCGCCTCATCATCCGGCGTGCCACCGGCAACGTGGTGCTGCCGGTCGGGCGGGGCATCTGAAGTGATGAGGGCCGCCCGAGGCGCCCGGGACCTGGTCTTCTGGGTCATCTGCGGCATCGCGCTGCTGCTGGTGGTCCTGCCCTCGCTGGCGATCATCTTCAGCCTGCTGCAGCAGGCCTGGCCCGCCCTCACCCTCCATCTGCTCACCGCCACGACTGCCCAGCACGGCCTCCAGAACGCGATCCTGGGCACCCTGGTCCTGGCCTTCGGGGTGCTGGTGCTGGCCGGCCCGATCGGGATCCTGGGCGGCATCTACCTGGCCGAATT